>DOJM01000085.1:28508-28693 GCA_003529225.1 Paenibacillus sp. | reverse complement strand
CTAATTCAAAAGAACGGCTGATGAGTGAACTGTACCAATCTATATCCCACAGAGTTTCACTGTTCATTATATCAGTGTAATTAGCATCTGAACTAAGCTTCAAAGTTGTCTTCGCTGCATCCTCTTGCCCAGATAAGAGCTGCATTTTGCCGACGTTCAAAGCTATTGTTGGTGTTACTGAGAAT
>DOJM01000085.1:25209-28413 GCA_003529225.1 Paenibacillus sp. | reverse complement strand
CTTCAGATGTTCTACCCCAGCGAGAACGTGATTGTATGCATTAAGCTCTTCTGTGAAGTACTCTTCCTTCTTCGCTTCATCCTTTTGATTAAGTGCTTGCTGACCTAATGCAAAGGAACGGCTGATGAGAGTATCATACCAATTAATATCCCAGTTGAACTTATCAGCATTGTCACGGTAAACACCGTAAGCAAGGTCACTTTGGCCTTTTAAGTCATAATAGCTTACTAATTGAGCTAGAATGTTTTTATTGTAGGGCTCATCTTCTAGTGCGCGGGTCAGCACGCTATAAGCTTCGTTAAGAAATTGCTCATCTTGATTCTGACTAAAAACCTGTTGATCTAAAGAGGATAGGTACAAGACTGATTCTGGATGACCTGGACGTGTTTTTAAAGCTTCAACTAANNATTACTGGAGCCAATATAGCTAATGGAGAGGAACAACAGGAATACAGTGCCCACTGTCAGTACAGCGAAATATCCAAGCCGCAAACCGGCTTTGTTCCAATTTTTCCGAAGCTTCTTGCTATCCATAACAACTGCCATACCAGCTAGACCAAGGAAGACGAGTATTCCCATAAAGGCATAACTCATATTGAAATCTAGTAGACTGTGCACAAGAATAGATAGAGCAATAATTAAATAGAAGAAACCATTCTCAAAATCATTTTTATCCCGTTTCACATACTCACGAATATATTTATAGAAAATATACAAAATGAATCCCATAAATACGATGAAACCAAGGATCCCAACTTCGATCAAGAATTGTAAAAAGAAGTTATGCACTTGACGGCTAACATAAGGGTTGTTCTGATAGTGCTCATATAATGAGGACCATCCACCACCACCAGCACCAAGAATCGGATAATCATTAACTACCTTCATGGCATCTTTATAAAAAGTAATCCGCTCAAGAACGCTATGTTGCTGGAAGTTGATGTTCTCAAGACGAGTTGCCATATTGCTAGGTAAGATATTTTTTGCACTTGTACCTATCAGCAGGAAAGCTACAATCCCGACGAGAGCAACTGAACCAAGTGGAATCCATAGACCTGTCAGTTTACGCGACGACCAATTGCTGAGCTTCTCCTCCAGCCAAGGCGTGAAAAAACGCTGAATGGCCCAAGATAGTCCAGCCACAACTACTGATGCTCCAAGCAAGTATCCCCAGCCCTTCAGGGCGCCGGAAGAAGTGAACTCAGTATTTAACTCTATTCCCAGATTAGTTACTGTTGTCGTAATAAGCAAAGATGCAATACCAGCTACACCGAGGTGAAGAGTCCAAAGGATTTGCTGTGCTGGTTTCAGGAACATTAGAAGCAATATAAATACGACAGGTAGCAATACTAGACCACCACGAGATAATGTTAATAATATTGATACAATGATAGGAACTAACATAAAGCTGTGTGTTAACGTTCCGTACCATTTTTTAGAACGAATAAGAGCGAATATAGCTACAAATAGAAAGGCCATCAAGAACGCTGCGTAGGTATTTGCATATTGAAAGATCGAAGTCAGACGAAGTCCGTTAGAGTCAGTCNNCATCTAAGTAAACACCTTTTCTAACTGTATTCGAGAACCAACCTACGAGTGATCCCGCTAATTTACTGCTACCTAGCCAATTTAAGAGTCCAAAACCAACTATGAAATAAGCGATAGCTAGTATGGCGTTTTGAATGACAACATTTACTTGCTTTTGCTTCAAGAGATAAAAGGCTATAATGAAGACTGCAACATACATGCTCTGAATAAACAGCATATTCATCGCCATATAATGCGAAACTGCGACAAACAATGATAAAGCGTAGGTCAGAGGCAGTAATATAGAAGCTGAAGCTACTAAGTCCCTCTGTTCATCTAGTTTGAATTTTTTGTAGTATAAGCCAAGGCAGACTAGCAGCAAAAGGCCGCTTAGTAGTGCTGATACATAGATTGGCTTCTCGAAGTCTAATTGTTGTCCGTTAAATAATCCCACTTGAAATGGGGCCCAACACAAAAATAAAATGAAAGCAACAACCAATGCCCAGATCGGACTTGCTATCTTTTCAACATTTCTCGACTGAGCGGCGTTTTTACCGTATACTGGTTTCGACACGTTATAATCTCCTTTTCCTGTAAGTACGACAATATTTTAGCATATGAGTATATTCAGAGTCAGTATAAATTCATATTTAGATAAAAGGCACAAATTTCTAAAAAATGAAGAGAGAGCATTTATGTGAAATAATGCTGTCTATAGCTGGTGATTTAGGCTTGTGTGCCTTGATATAAGAAAAGCTGGATAATGGTTAAATTGATTGTCGAAGGACTCCTTTCCGCGCAAAAATCTTATCATAAGCCGTTAATTCAGTCTTGCTGGCGATTGTCTTATTTCTATTCGTTTAAGCATAACTGAGCAAGTAGAAATTACTATAAGTCTCTAACGCTGTTTCTTAAATAATCATCAACGAATTACAATGAAATTATTATATCTCTAGACTATGGACTGAGCGATAGCCTAATTGCCCGGAGTAGTTTATGCTGTACAACAATTTTCGCTCTATTTTTGAATATTATTAGAAAAGAGTTGTTTTATGACAAATTAGGCTATGAAGTTTTCAATATGTATTGGAGATAGTAACTTATAAGGAGAATTGTTATGACGCTATTGAAGTATACCCTCAGTATTATTAAACAAAGAAATATAGTTAAAGAGCTCGCGAAAAAAGATTTCAAAGCTAGGTATCTAGGATCAACGTTAGGAAGCTTTTGGGGTTTTTTTCAACCGATTCTATTGATTCTTATTTATTGGTTTGTGTTTCAAGTTGGATTTAGAAATAATCCCGTTGAAAATGCCCCATTTATTTTATGGCTTTTAGCGGGTATAGTTCCATGGTTTTTCTTTTCTGAAAGTTTGGCATCAGCTACCACTTCCATTGAACAAAATAGTTTTCTAGTAAAAAAAGTTGCGTTTAATACGTACTTACTACCTGTTGTTAAAATTGTGTCCGCATTAATAGTTCATATTGTATTTATCGCGTTGAGTTTAATAATTTATTACTGCTATGGTAGACCGATAGATTTATATCAGTTTCAGATATTTTATTATTCATTTATTTTATTTCTTTTTCTTACCGGACTATCTTGGGTTGTATCTGCACTTAATGTTTTTTTGAAAGATGTTGGGCAAGTCGTGAATATTATTCTGCAATTCGGTTTT
>DOJM01000085.1:23556-25192 GCA_003529225.1 Paenibacillus sp. | reverse complement strand
GAAAGGAGTAACTATGGCAAACCCAATAATTACAATTAATCAACTTTCTAAGATATATCGAGTTTATAAAAATCCTGGAGATAGATTGAAAGAAACATTAAGTTTGACTAAGAAAAAGTTTTCATCTGATTTCCATGCACTAAATAATATTTCATTGGTAATAAATAAGGGAGAAACGATAGGTATAATTGGTAGAAATGGATCAGGGAAATCGACTTTGTTGAAAATATTATCACAAGTTTCTACTCCGACAACAGGTAGTGTTCAAATTCAAGGTTCTGTTTCCGCAATATTAGAACTCGGGGCAGGATTTAATCAAGAGTATAGCGGATTAGAAAATATATATTTAAATGGTACGATCCAAGGAAAAAATAAGGAACAAATGAACGAAAAACTAAATGATATTTTAACGTTTGCCGACATTGGTGATTTTATTAATCAGCCTGTTAAAACATACTCGAGTGGAATGTTCGCTAGATTAGCTTTTGCTGTTGCAATTAATGTTGAACCAGATATTTTAATTGTTGATGAGGCGCTAGCAGTTGGAGATATGAAATTTCAAGCAAAATGCTTCAGAAAGTTTGAAGAGTTGAAAGCCAAAGGTACTACTATTCTGTTTGTAGGACATGATGTATCTAGTATTCGTAAATTTTGCGATAAAGCTATGTGGTTGCATCAAGGTAAGTTAGTTGCTTTTGGTGATACACTGGGCGTGACAGCGGAATATATGGAATTTATGAATTCAGAAGAATCAGAGCAGCCTGATATTAAAACGCTTGAAGATGATGGTTTATGTGATATGGAACCTGCTGAAATGATTAGTGAGATTAAAATCGATGCAATAAATCGGTGGGGATCTCACAAAAATTCAATAAAGAGTGTGGCTTTAATTAACGAAAAGGGAAGATCTACAACAGTTTTTCAACATGGTGAGACTGTTAGGATCATTCTTAAATTTACTTTGCCAGAAGAAATTGATTTATTGCATTTTAGTGCAGCGATCTCGATTAAAAATACAATGGGACTCGATTTAATTGTGTTTACAACTCATGATGACAAAAATACTATATTTCCATCTACATCTAATGAGATTGAATTGACCTTTGAATTTGTTAATTATCTAACAGAAGGTGATTATATTCTCGTAGCCGCACTGGAAAATCGTAAGGGAATACGGCCAGAATATTATGATTTTATAGAAGGAGTAGCATACTTTAAATCGATTGCGACAAAGCAACTCTTTGGAGTAGTTCATACACCCTATCGTATATTGTTGAATAANNTAGTAAAGAATACTGGGATACTAGATTTGAAACGAATTGGGATTCCTATTCAGGGAGAGAACAAACACTATATTTTGGGGGTATTGCTATTGAGATGCTTCCTGATTGGTTTAAAAATGTTTTATCAGAAGGGGTAACGTTTGCTGATGTTGGTTGTGCAGAAGGAGACTGCACGAATTTTTTTTCTGAATTATTTCCTAACACTGAATTCACAGGTATTGATTTTTCTGAATCAGCTATAAGGAAAGCAAAAGAATATTATCCAGAACAAACATTTATCCAAGCAGATATTAAATCTATTGATAAGAAATTCGATGTAGTATTCTCATCTAATACTTTAGAACATTTCATTA
>DOJM01000085.1:8214-23526 GCA_003529225.1 Paenibacillus sp. | reverse complement strand
ATGGTTTTACTATTGTTTATGCTCAGGAATATGATTGTTCAATAAAAGAAAATATTTTTTGGGCTGGAAAGCAACTTTTAGTGATTTATGAAAGAAACCAAGAAAATCAGAAAAGAAAGAAAGATGTAACCTTAAAAGATTATATAAATTCATTAACTTATAATTATAGTGAGTTAAAGAAACAATTGAACGGAATTCAACTTGAAAACAATTCTTTAAAAGAGAAAAACGAGAAAATTGAAATCAATTTAAATCACTTGATAGAAACAAATAAAGAACAATTAGCATTGATCCATACTAATATAATTAACACAGGTAAATTTAACGAGGACAAAATTAGATATATAGAACAAGTGAATAGCTTGAAAAATGAACTAAATAGCCTAGAAAATGAACTGAATACTGCTATTTCTCAAAATTTAGTGTATGAAGAAAAGCTAGATTTTTTCGATAAACAAGAAAAATGGTTGATAGCGGAAAAGTATAGATTAGATACTGAGATTAATGAGATTAAATCTTCAAATATATATAAGTTATCTAGAAAATATTATAAAATTAGGGATAATGTTCCAATTGTAAAACATGCTTATAAAGGGTTGCGGATTTGGAAAAGACATGGTTTTTATGCATTGTGTCGGCAAATTAAACATAAAATCACTAAACCAACATCTCAAAACAAAGTGAATAAAAATATTGATACATTATATAGCAATATTAATGAAAAATATCAAGAAAATAAAATAAATGGCCTCTTTATTATTCCCTCAGCATTTGAGTTTGATGAATTATACAATCAAAGAACAATAAATTTGGCGAAATATTCATCTAAAGATAACAAAGCAGTTTTATTTGTTGTATGGCAGTGGAATGAAAATGAAATAATCCCAGGTGCATTCAAAGAAGTGTATCNNCGTCTTCCAAATACCTTTATTTGAGTTTACAGAAAACATAGAGAAGCTGCAATTAATGAATGGAATAAGTAATAGAAAAGCTATATTAAACATACCTTCGGAACAATGGAATACCGCTTTATATCGTATTAAAGAACTTGGGTATAGTACTATATATGACATTATGGATGACTGGGAAGAGTTCAACAAAGTAGGACAAGCTGCTTGGTATAATAAACAGTTAGAGGAAGAAATGATAATCAATGTCGATAGTGTTGTAGCTGTTTCCCCTCCACTATCAGAAAAGTTTAGTTTTTTACGTACTGATATTATATGTATTGGTAATGGCTATTACGATGACTTGTTGGGAGAAAACAATAAATATATCTCCAGAAAAAATAATCCTTCTAATAAAATAACGGTCGGATATTTTGGTCATCTGTCTGAGTCATGGTTCGATTGGGAATTGGTAGAAAATATGCTTAAAGATGAGAAAATTTTTGTTGAGATCATTGGATACGGTGCTAAAGAAGCTACGATCAACAACCTTAAAAAATACTCTAATTTTAAATATATTGGAAAAGTTGAACCGAAAAATTTATATAAGTATATTAAAAATTGGGATATAGGGATGATACCTTTCAAAAAAAGTAAATTATCTGAAGCTGTAGATCCAATAAAAATTTATGAATATATTTATTTTGGATTAAAGGTAGTTGTAACGGGAATTCCACATCTTGAGTTGTTTCCAAATACATTATTATATAGTGATGAAATCCCCATAGTTGATTTTATTTTTAAAGTATATAAGGATCCAATAGAAGATAATGATCTGGTTGTTGAAACCTTTCTGAATGAATCCTCTTGGGATCAACGTTTTAAAAAGATGATGGAATACAAAAATATCTATAATACGGAGATATATCATTATGAAACAGCTAAGAATTCTTAATGTATATAAATGGGCGACAATGGGCGGAGTAGAAAGGGTATTTCTGAACAGAGCTCATGCGTTTAAAGAATACAATTGCCCCGTTATATATGATATTTATTTTATGTATGATAGTGGCGGGTTGACACNNAGTTAGATAGTTTTATTCAAGTGGTTGACTCAATCGATGAAGAAAAGTACGACTTTATTTTTTCAGTTGATACACCTGAAATATTTGATATGGTTAAATTAAATGAAAAAGTATTTATAGAATGCCACACTGCTTACAAAGAAAATCGAGCATATATTCGCAAATTACCTCAGAATATTGCTGGCATCATTGTTCCAAGCAATCATTTTAGAAATATTTTAATAAAAGAAGTTACTAACAGCCATACGGATATTGTCTTCAAAATTTCTAATGCTGTAATTGCACCTACAAATAAAAGTGAGCATTTCGAACGGATATGGAATAAAAAGCCGATGCTCTATTTGGGAAGAATGGACAAACTTAAGAATGTAGAAGAGGTTATCGAAATTTTTTCTCATTATAAGCAGAATATTGATGATGACATGATTCTAGTACTAGTTGGTCACGTCATTAAACATGAACTAGATTTAATTTCATTACTCGATAAATATCAAGTTAGGGGGAGAACTATTATTATGCCCCCTATTGCATTTGAAAATGTTCATAAAATTTTTGAAATGGTTAGAAATCATAGAGGGGTGTTTATATCTTCATCAACTCAAGAAACTTTTGGACTTTCTGCTGCTGAAGCGATATGCAGTGATATACCAGTGATATTATCAGACATAGTGGCTCACAATGAGCTTGTTTCAGGTGATAATGAATTTTTGTACACTATCGGAAATATAGAAGAAGCGGTATCTAAGTTAGCAGAAGTTAATAGCCACTATAATGATTATCAAACAACACTAAAAAACCACCAATCTAAACTGCAATATAATCAATTCATAGAGGATTGGAATAATCTTATGAGCGGTAAGCTATATGGTTAAAATTGCATATTTAATGCATATAGATTGGAATTGGGCAAAACAGAGACCTCACTTTATTGCAGAAAAATTATCAGAGGTCTATGAGTTAGATCTGATATATATAAAACAGGTTGCAAATAGTAGCAGATATAAAAAGCAAAAAGTTAGTAAAAATTTAAACGTGTTAAAACTATTAAAACTTCCTTATTCTGGGAGGATTAAGTGGTTGAAAATAGTCCAAGATAAATTGAATCAGAAATTTTTAGACATCGACTTTTCTTCGTACGATTTAATTTGGGTGACTTCACCCATTATATTAGACTTCATTGATGCTGATAATATAAATTATCGTAAGGTTATTTATGACTGTATGGATGATTATTTAGAGTTTGTTGAACATCAGAAAGACATCTATAAGCACAAGCAATTGGAAGCAGAATTAGTTAACAAGTCGACTATTATTATTACCTCATCAAGTACATTAAAAGATCGTCTTCAAAGCCGGTACGGAAATATTATTAATACTAAAGAAGTATATGTAATCAATAACGCACTTAGTCAAAAATGGTTAAGTAAAAGAGATGATTACCTCAATATTCACACTACATATAATGAAAATAGAAATTATGTAATTGGATATATTGGCACAATAANNAAAAGTTGAATTTAAACTTATAGGCCCTAGCACCGTGAAAAAGATTACGCATCCACGGATTGCTTATGTCGGTGCAGTTAGTCATGATTCTCTAGCTTCTTATATAAAAGATGTTGATGCATTTATAATGCCTTTTGTTGTTAATCGATTGATAGAGGCTGTTGATCCAGTTAAGATGTATGAATATATTTTGTTTAACAAACCTGTGTTTTGTATAAGATACCCAGAAGTGGGAAAGTTTGAGGAGTATGTATATTTGTATGAAGACAACAATGAAGTTTTAGAGAAAATAACTAAAGTGATGTATGGATCACATGAAACTAAAGACTCATTTGATTATTTGAAAGATAATACGTGGAACGAAAGAGTTAATGAAATAAAAAAAGTGATTGATTTAGCAATTGATGAACGAGTATAAATCATCGAAGAATGGTTCAATAGTGTTAACATATTGTGAATTTGTAGAACGAGTTAATCTGTATTTTTCTGCATATGATATTTTTTGTGTATATAGCGAATAAACAGAATGGATAACTTAATAGAAACAATACATAAGAGGAGAATAATATGAATGTGATAAAGTGTGAATTTGGATTGAATTATAAAAAAATATTAATGGGTATTATATTTGTTGCATTCGTTGCACGAATATTGGTTTTGTTGAATTATGGTTATGGGTTAAGTTTGAACAGTGATGATATGGGGTATTGGAAAAGTGCGATTAATTTAATTTCATCTGGAAAGTTGACTTATCATGATCCCAATGAGTTGACAACACATATAATGCCTGGTATGCCGATATTATTAGCTAGTATTATTCTTATATTTGGAAAAGGTAGTATCGGAATGACAGCTGCTAAAATATTTATGATTTTATGTGGCGTACTCTCGGTCTTTATGGTTGCATTAATCGCTAAATGTCTTACCAGAAATGAGTACGTCTCATTGTTATCTGCATTTTCCCTAGCTCTATATATACCACAACTTGTTACTGATAACTTGCTACTCACTGAAAGTCCTTATACCGCATCTCTATTATTAATGGTGTATTATTCTCTTGTTTTAGCAGAAAAGAAAAAAATTAAGCACCTAATTTTATTAACTGTTTTTTATTTGATTTCTGTGTACCTCAGACCGGCAGTAGCGTTATATCCATTAGTTTTTGCTGTATATTTTCTTTTAAAGAAATATCCGGTGAAAATGTTACTTAAACATGGTGGGATTGCTGCGATTATTATAATTGTATTTCTAGCTCCTTGGTGGATTAGGAATTACGTAGAGTTTAACAAGTTTATACCATTAAGTTCTGGGGTGGGTAATCCTCTATTACTTGGGAGTTTTCAAGGTGTCGGATATCCTGATACTATAAGTTTAGATGATACGATTAACGATATAGAACAACATAATAAGATAACAAGTTGGTATGAACGGTTTGAACTTCAAGAAAAGGTTGCAAAACAAAGATTAGTCGAGTGGTATGATAAAAATCCAATGGATTTTTTGTATTCACATATAGTGCTAAAACCAAAGATTATGTGGGATTATGCTTTTTATTGGATACCGATATTTGATATAAAATCTAACCTGGTTCATACTAGTCACTTAATTATTTTGCTATGTAGTTCAGTAGGAATAATTTATTCTATGTTAAGGAATAAAGAGAATAAACTTGAGGTTTTTTATCTTTTTGCAAGTATTTTGTATTTCACTTATGTCTATAGTATGTTCTTTGCATTTAATAGATACAACATAACTTTGATGCCATTTGTATTTATTGGATTTTCAATATTCATATATAAAGTTTATTCGTTCTTATGCAGTTTTATAAGAAAACTGTCAGGAGGTATTATATGAAAAAAGTTCTATTGATCATTCCAGCATATAATGAAGCGAAGAATATAAAAAGTTTACTTAATGAAATAGAGTCGTATAAACATAATATGCAACTAGAAATTATATTAGATGTATTAGTTATTAATGACTGCTCGACGGATGAAACTTCAAATGTGTGTAATTTATCTTCGGTAATAGTTATAGATTTACCATGTAACTTGGGGATTGGCGGCGCTGTTCAAACCGGTTATAAGTATGCTTATAAATATAACTATGATATTGCTGTACAAGTTGATGGAGACGGTCAACATGATCCTTCTTATTTGAGTTCCGTATTAGTACCACTGATTCAAGACCAAGCAGATTTAGTTATTGGTTCAAGGTATATAGCTAACAAAGGTTTTCAGTCTACACAATTCAGAAGAATTGGAATACGTTTCTTTTCGAATCTTTTGAAGCTTTTGAGTGGTAGTAAGATTAGTGATCCAACTTCTGGTTTTCGTGCCTGTAATATTGAAGTAATAAAACAATTTTCAAATTATTACCCTAAAGATTATCCGGAACCTGAATCAATAATGTGTCTGTTGCGTTTAGGTCATCGAATTGAAGAAGTGCCTGTACAAATGCGGGCACGTAAAGAAGGGATTTCATCTATTAATATTAAGAGATCAATATATTATATGTTGAAAGTAACTTTAGCAATTCTAATAGACCGACNNAGTATAGGGGGATAGATCTTGATGGCACCGCAACTGCAAATATTATTAATAGCAATAAGTATTGGGGTTTTAGTGATTTTTTTGAGGAATGTTAGAAGTTACAAGTTAGATTTAAAGTATGCTTTAGTATGGATCTTTACAATAGTATCATGCTTGGTATTGTCTATCTTTCCAGGTTTACTAGATATAATTTCAAAAGTGTTTTATATAAAAGATCCAGTAAATGCATTATTTACTGTAGCAATCGTGTTTGTACTCATTATAATTTATACATTAACAAAAGCATTGTCAGATGCTTCAGATAATCTTAAACAGCTTACACAAGAAATTGCTATTTTAAAAAAACAAGTAGAGAGTGAAAAAAATGAATAATGTCAGGAAACTTGTTTGGGATTTTACAAATACAATGTTTATTCGATATGCCTTTATAGGAGTCATAGGAACAATTATCCATACTGCAGTATTAATGATAATGACAGAGATATTATTTTTAAATCCCTTACTATCTTCTGTTATTGGTTTTTTATGTTCATTGATTGTATCGTTTTTTTTGAATGTGAAATGGACTTTTAATAAAACAGCAAGGGTTAGCATTTTCAAGAAATATTTTATTGTTTCTGTTTTTGGACAAATTCTTAATATGTTAATTATTTATTTCTTTATAAATGTGCTTGTAACTAGTTATTTGATAGGACATTGTATTTCTATTCTAGTTGTTCCGGTAGTGAACTACTTTTTGAATAAAAAGTATGCATTTAAATAAAATGTAATTAAGTTACTTCCCCTTGCCATGGTGAATGTTTGATGTTATGAATATGACAATTTGTCAAACTAAGTGTGACAGTTCTATTATGCAAGTTTCGTCAGCGAAGTTATGTTCTTTCGGGGAGGATTCGAGGGGGAAGGCCATTTCGTTTTCGTTGGAGCTTCGTTGCCGGGAAGATTAAGAGTTCGGAAAATGGACTTTTACATCATGAATAGCTTCCAAGTTTGCGTAACAAGCAAATTCTTTAACTCGGTCGGTTGTAGCAATTTGGAACGTGCAGTTCGGTGGTATTGACTAGCTGCGCTCTCAAACGCAATCTCCATCGAGTGTGAGGTTCAGTCAGGTATCTTCAACGCCATATACTTCTGTGTCTTTCGTTCGATAAAGTTCGTCGTACACGCCTTGATCACGATAATCCGTGATTTTTTTTATATTGCATATAATAATTACATATGCAATACGGCGAAAAGCGAAATACAGTATTTGACAGTACGCAGTATGTGAGTGCAGTAATAAAGAAGCACTTTTTTGAAAATCCCGGTTGGCCATCTTTAGAAGTCAGAGTATATGATGATAAAAATCGTTTATTGCCTAAGTCTAATCAATTCGAAGTGACGATTAAGTAGTAATGAGAGGGTTATTCGAGGGCGNNCATGGAGTTACGATCCTAGAGAGTTGTGTTGAAGTAATTTGTTAACCTTACTAAAGTTAACAGTTTGAATGGAGACCTTTGCTGCTATCGTAGGGGGTCTTTTTCTTTGTTCTGTGAAAAAACTTTCATACCACTCTGAAGTGCACTATAATCTAACAATGAAGATAGTAGTCTTCCACTACTCATTAAAAGTAGGTGAAAAATGGATAAAGTAGAAGTTCTGATGTCGACATATAATGGCGAGGCATATATTGAAGAACAGCTTCAGAGTATATTACAACAAACCTATCATAATATAGTCATCCTTATTCGTGACGATGGTTCAAGCGATAACACTGTACCCATAATTCAGAAGTTTATGGATATATATCCTGACAAAATTCGCTTCATTAAAGGTAGTAATGTAGGGGTTATCCAAAGCTTTTTTAATTTACTGCATTCAGCTGACTTAGATGCATCATATTTTTGTTTTTGTGATCAAGATGATGTTTGGATGAATGATAAAGTTGAAAGATCGGTACAGTTTTTGCATTTATGTGATACGGCTGGAATGTATTTCTCATCTACAATGCTAGCAGATCAAAATCTTAGTCCGATAAAAGTATGGCCAACTCCTCCGAAAAAGGACCCACACTTCTATAATGCTATAGTTCAGAATATTGCTGTAGGTGCAACCATGGCTATTAATAAAGCAGCAAGAGACATAATCGTCTCTAAAATAATTAATATGAAACACCTTCAAATGCNNATGTAGGTGGTCATCGAACTATTCTTCACGAGTTGCGGAATAAGTGGAGGAGCTTTCGTAAGCATTCAGGTCATAAGCTATTGAAAAAACAAGCAGTGGAGTTTAACAAGATCTATGTTGAATTATTAGATGCTGAAAAACTCAATCAATTACAACTATTTATTCAAGATCGAAAGTCAATAAAAGAGAGATGTCGGTTTCTTCAAAGATCAAAGCTATATCGGCAATCATTTTTAGAAAATCAACTATTTAGATTTCTTGTTTTAATTGAATATGTCTAGTTTTTATGGACATACAATCTCCAATACCATCTTATTGCATCTAAATTTGCGTCATAATTCAGATATTAAGCATCAAGTGGTCAAATACCATTACCCACAATATGACTGCGGCATACTATGGAATAATACGGCATTATTGAAAAGAAGTATTCGCTATTGAAGGATACTCAACTTGAAATTATGGATGTCATTAAAATAAAAGGTGGTCTACACATGAACNNATATACATGCTGCAGCAGCACCCTGACTACCAGATTGTCAATGTGGATGCGTTGACGTACGCGGGTAATTTGGAGAATCTAAAGTCAATTGAAAATCATCCGAACTACATGTTCGTAAAGGCGGATATTACCGATGTAGCCGATATGGGCGCGTTGGTTAGCCAGGGGGTGGATGTCGTTGTCAATTTCGCGGCGGAATCGCATGTGGATCGGAGTATTTTGGAGCCGGAAGTTTTTGTGAAGACCAATGTTCTAGGTACGCAGGTACTGCTAGATGCAGCTAAAAAATACAGTGTGAGCAAATTTGTGCAAGTATCCACCGATGAAGTGTATGGGACGCTTGGTAATACGGGTCTTTTTACCGAAAAAACACCGTTGACGCCGAATAGTCCTTATTCTGCAAGCAAGGCGGGTGGAGATCTGCTCGTGCGCGCATACCATGAAACCTTTGGCTTGCCTGTGAATATTACCCGTTGCTCGAACAATTATGGTCCGTACCAATTCCCTGAAAAGCTGATTCCACTGATGATTTCACGTGCGTTAGCGGATCAGGCATTGCCAGTATATGGTGATGGAATGAATATTCGGGACTGGCTGTATGTAGAAGACCATTGCAGCGCAATTGATCTCGTTATTCATGAAGGGATTAATGGGGAAGTTTACAACATTGGTGGAAACAATGAACGTACAAATGTTCATATTGTTAATACAGTGCTTGAGGAGCTGGGCAAGCCGCAATCCCTTATTACTTATGTACAGGACCGTCCGGGCCATGACCACCGTTATGGAATTGATCCAACCAAGATTACGATGGAACTGGGCTGGAAACCCAAGCATACCTTTGAGACAGGGATTAAGGAAACGATTAAATGGTATCTGGATAACAAGGTATGGTGGACCCATATTCAATCCGGTGAATATCAGAAATATGCTGCGCTGCAATATCGCAGTCGTCTGGGGGACTCACTATAATGTCGAAGATGAAAGTNNCTTAAAGAGCAGGGGCAACGGGTGATGGGCTGCGATCGACAGGAGATGGACATTACGGATTTGGAGCAGACCAAAGCAGTTATTGGAAGTTTTGCACCTGATGCAATTATTCATTGCGCCGCCCATACGGCTGTAGATGATGCGGAAACCGATATTAATGCTGCCTATCAGATTAATGCCACAGGAAGCCGGAATGTGGCGCTGGCTGCTGAACAAGTTGGGGCGAAGCTCATTTATATCAGTACTGATTATGTTTTTAATGGGATGGGCGATCAACCGTACCACGAATATGATAATACCGATCCGCAGAGCATTTACGGTAAGTCTAAGCGAGCCGGTGAGATACTGGTGCAGTCGCTGTCCTCCAAATATTTTATTGTCCGCACCTCCTGGGTGTATGGTAAATACGGAAATAATTTCGTCAAAACAATGCTGAAGCTTGGACAAGAAANNACCTACCTATACTGTTGACTTAGCCCGCTTCTTGATTGAGCTAATTCAAACCGAGAAATATGGAATCTATCACGCCTCAAACAGTGAATCCTGTACATGGTATGAGTTCACGCAGGCGATTTTTGCTGAAGCGGAGGATATTCTGGGTCTTGAATTTACAGCTAAACTGGAGCCTTGTTCGACGCAACAGTTTCCGCGTCCGGCGCCGCGCCCGCGCTACTCGGTGATGGAGCATCTGTCAATTCGCACTAATGGGTTTAAGGATATCCGGTCGTGGCGTGAAGGGCTGAGAGATTTTTTACTAGAGCTGAAGTAGGACGATAGCCTAAGAGAGGGTTCGGAGGATTTTCGCCTTAGAGAGCCACAGTTAATTACAGCGTGGAAGTCCTTTTTCACTCAGCTTCCTGCGCTAAAAAAGAAGCGGAAGTATATACAAGCCACGATAAAAGAGAGAAAGAAACACAAAAACTAAACCGTAACTGGAAAAGCCTCCCTGAAACGTCATCTCCTCTCAGGGAGGTTTTATGTTATAATAATTGTCGGTAGATTACTATATTTGTCAGGAGCGTTACGCAGTGAATGTAGATGTAAGCATACTTATTGTTAATTACAACACGTGTCGCCTGACGATGGACTGTCTCAGGTCGGTGTACGACTCAGCAACGAACTATTCCTATGAGATTATTTTAATAGACAACAATTCCAATGATGATTCGGTAGAGAAGATTAGTAGAGAGTTTCCAGGTGTAATGTTGATCGCAAATAACGACAATGTCGGTTTTGCTCGTGCGAATAATCAGGGGATGGAAGCTTCATCCGGACGGTATGTGCTGCTGCTGAATTCAGATACGGTGGTACGTAAGGATACGTTAGAGACGATGATCTCCTTTATGGACAGTCGGCCTGATGTAGGAGCGTCAGGGTGCAAGATTATTTTACCGGATGGCTCGCTAGATAAAGCTTGCAAGCGGGGGTTTCCTACACCGTCTGCTTCGTTCTATTATGCTTTTGGATTTAGTAAGCTATTTCCGGGNNATCGGTTACCAGTTAGGTTATCTGGACCCTGATCTTGATTACCCGATAGATTGTCTGGTGGGTGCGTTTATGCTGCTGCGGCGGGAGACGATTAACCAGGTGGGTGGATTGGATGAAGAGTTTTTTATGTACGGTGAGGATTTAGATTGGTGTTATCGTATTAAAGAGGCTGGTTGGGAGATTTATTATTATCCGAAGACCTCTATCGTACATCTTAAAGGAGGCAGCGCCAGACGCAGACCGTTTAAGATCGTCTATGAATTCCACCGGGCAATGATTTTATTTCATCGTAAGCATTATAGTAAGAAGTACAACAGTATGATAAATGGAACAGTATATGCCGGCGTAGGTGTGAAGTTCGCACTTTCGCTTTTGCGGAATGCCTTAACTTCTCCTAAAACGGTCCCATCACCTGCTCAGAGTCTTAACGCAAATGAAACAGGTGCACGTAACGAAAAGAATACTGAGGTGAATTTATGATTCGGCGTAATCAGAAATTTTTGACACAGCTCTATATGTTTGCTGATTTTATTGTCGTCCAACTCGCTTTTTTAGCCGCTTGGTGGCTTAAGTTTAAAAGTGGATGGATGGAGTTTGAAAATCCGCTGCCTGTAGAATCGTACGCTTACTGGAGTATGATTTATGGCGGAGTTGCAGTGTTAATCGGTATATTATTGTCACTGTATTTGCCTAAGCGTAAGAAACGTTTTGTAGATGAATTTATTAAGATTTTCCAAGTGCATATCATGAGCATTTTCATTCTGCTGGGTCTGATGTTCTTCGTGAAAGAAATTGATATCTCCCGTACATATCTAGCTATTTATATGGGATTTAACATTCTTTCCATTATGCTGTACCGTTATGTGCTGAAGAAGATGCTTAAATCTTTACGTGAAAAAGGTCTCAACCGCCAGTTCGTACTCATCATCGGTGCAGGTACGCTAGGCAAAAGATTCTACAATAATCTAGAGCAATACCCCGAGCTCGGATACGAAGCGATTGGTTTCCTGGATGACTATCATACTTGGGATGGAATTGAAGAACAACGATATAAACCGATTCTAGGAACGGTTGATCAATTATCCGGTATGCTAGAGATGCTACCTGTGGATGAGGTTATACTAGCGCTGCCACTTGATGCGCATTCGAAGTATCCTTCGATTATTGCTGCCTGTGAAAAAGCAGGCGTACGCACACTGATTATCCCTGACTTTTTCGACTACTTACCAGCCCGCCCTTACTTTGATAACTTTGCAGGCATGCCAATGATTAATGTTCGTGATATTCCACTAGATATGACGGGTAATAAGATGGCGAAACGATTGTTTGATATTGTGTTCTCATTATTCGCAATTATTATGATATCTCCTGTGATGCTTATCGTGGCGCTTGGTGTCCGACTGACCTCTCCGGGACCGATTATATTCCGGCAGGAACGGGTGGGACTTAATCGGCGTAATTTTATGATGTATAAGTTCCGTTCAATGAAGATGCAGCAGGACGGGGAAGAGGATACAGGTTGGAGTACGCGGGAAGATCCTCGTAGAACAAGATTTGGGACCTTTATCCGTAAGACAAGTCTGGATGAGCTTCCGCAATTTTTTAATGTGTTACTGGGTCATATGAGTGTAGTTGGCCCACGTCCAGAACGACCATTTTACGTAGAACAGTTCCGTGATGAAATTCCAAAGTATATGGTAAAACACCATGTACGTCCTGGAATTACAGGTTGGGCACAGAGCAATGGGCTACGCGGGGACACTTCAATTGAGGAACGGATTAAGCACGATNNAACGATTCGCAACGGCTTCGTTAACAAAAACGCTTATTGAGACCTGAGCTTATTTAGATTTTAATAATACCCCGTTTTGCCACTGGCAGAGCGGGGTATTAATTTTCTAATCTAAACTTTGCAAAGGAAACTCTCAACTATGAATAAGAAAAAGATTATTGCAACTGTAGTAATGATTGTCGCACTAATAATGATTCTTGTAATAACTTTGAATAAAGAGGAAGAGCAGCCTGCAAGCGGCTTTGAAGCGCACAAGGTCGTTGCACATGCCATGGGAGGAATTAACGGCTATACGTATACCAATGCTTGGGAGGCGTTTGTCGCTAACTATGAACGGGGAACTCGCGTATTTGAAGTTGATTTTTTGTTATCGAAGGATGATCAGTTGGTTGCTCGGCATGAATGGACAAGAAATATGAGCAAGCTTTTAGGGCAGTTGGAGGTTCTCCATGCTAATAAACAGGGTGTTGTACTAGATTACGAGGAATTTATGGACAGCCCCATCCTGAATATATACTCTCCGCTTGANNGCTTATATCGTTACGGATACCAAAGAAATCCAGCCGGAACTTATAGAGAAGCAATTTACATTGCTGACTGAAGCGGCGCAGCGCCGGGATCCAGCCATATTAGATCGGATTATTCCGCAAATATACAATCAGACGATGCTTGATGAGATCAATAAGGTGTATTCTTTTCCGGAAGTGTTTTACACCCTGTACCAGTCCAAGGATACGGATGAACAAGTTATTGAGTTTGTTAAAAAAACAGGTGTGGATATTACCATGCCAGTTAGCCGAGCGACCAAGAGCTTTGTTAAAAAGCTGAAGAAGGCTGGAGCTCGTGTATATGTTCATCCAGTAAATGAAGAAGATGAAATTAGGGAGCTGGCCCGTATGGGCGTGGATGGTTTTTACACTGATTTTGTACCCGAAGAGGATTTGATTAACATCTCAGGTGTACGTTGAAATCTTAGACTACTTATTACCACTAATATATCCTCACAAAGTGGTGCTTTCCTCAGATGCGTATTCAGGTACTTTGCGGGGACCCCAAATTTATATACGAAAAAATGTTCGCATTTTTGTTCGCTTTAAATTGACACACTTGCTGTGCTGGCATAGACTAGATCTATATCTTTTGCGGCGGCAGGAGTGTCTTTGTCTTGCCCAAATGACTATTAAGGATGATTCTCATGAAATCAGTACAGCAAATGATCAAACCTTGGCGGCATGTGTTTAAGCTAGACCCTGACCGGATGATTTCGGATGAGGATTTGGAGGCCGTTTGCTTATCTGGCACGGATGCCATACTGATAGGGGGCTCTACAGGAGTAACCTTTGAGAATACAGTGGATCTCTTATCAAGAGTAAGAGGGTTTGAGTTACCCTGTGCACTGGAAGTATCCGAACTTGAAGCTGCTGTGCCCGGATTTGATCTTTATATGATCCCTATGGTACTTAATACACCTGATCCAGCCTGGATTGTAGGCCATCATCGCCGAGCTATTGAACGCTATGGATTTATGATTCCATGGGATTCTCTCCTAACTGAAGGTTATATTGTGCTGAATAGTGATTCTTCAGTTGCACGGATAACAGGGGCTGAGACAGCTATTGATGCTGAAGAAGCGGCTGCTTATGCTCAGGTTGCGGACAGGCTGATGTCACTGCCGATTGTTTATCTTGAATACAGCGGTAGGTTCGGCGATATGGAGACTGTGCGGACAGTACGCGAAATGGTGGATCAAGCCCAACTTTTTTATGGTGGGGGCATTACTTGTGAGGCGGAAGCCGAGCAGGCAGCAGCTCTATGTGATACAGTAGTGGTCGGCAATATTATTTATAGTGATGTACAGCAGGCGCTGCTAACAGTTGAGGCTGTGAAGAAGACTCAACAAGAACAGTTTGATTAAAATATAAGAAAGTATAAGTTTCACGTTATACATTATCCTTATATTTNNTACCGTCCTTATATGGACGCCAATGGCGTTTAGGCTTAGTGGTTATTTTTAGGACTACTTATGATTTGTGATTTTATATTTAGAAAGGAGCATGTTACACATGCAACTTATTAGCATACAAGACGCGGTAAGTCGACTGAATCCTCCTCAAAGACAGGCCGTCGAAACTACTGAAGGACCACTTTTGATTATGGCTGGTGCGGGCAGTGGGAAGACGAGAGTGTTGACTCATAGAATTGCCTGGCTGATTGCCAATCGAAAGGCGCCGCCTTGGGCGATTTTGGCGATTACGTTTACGAATAAAGCCGCGCGGGAAATGCAGGAACGTGTATCTAAGCTTGTCGGACCTGAGGGAAGGGATATCTGGGTATCCACCTTTCA
>DOJM01000085.1:7800-8166 GCA_003529225.1 Paenibacillus sp. | reverse complement strand
TATCTGGGTATCCACCTTTCACTCTATGTGTGTCCGGATTTTGCGGAAGGATATCGAGCGGATTGGTTTTACCTCCAACTTCTCCATTCTGGACTCTACAGATCAGTTATCCGTAATACGCAACTGTATGAAGGAACTGAATATTGATACGAAGAAATTCGAACCAAAAGCTGTGCAGGCCATCATTAGCGCATCGAAGAATGAGCTGATCACTCCGGCGCAGTATGAGCAGAAGGTTGGCGATTATTTTGAAGGCTTAGTTGCAAAGGTATATAAGATGTATCAAAGGCGTCTAAGAAGCAATAACTCGCTTGATTTTGATGATTTGATTATGAAGACGATCGAACTGTTTAAGGAAGTTCCCTT
>DOJM01000085.1:5638-7699 GCA_003529225.1 Paenibacillus sp. | reverse complement strand
GAAAACCATTCTTCTAGAGCAGAACTACCGTTCAACTGCTAATATCCTGAATGCAGCCAATGGTGTGATTGCACTCAATAGTGGACGTAAGCCGAAGAAGCTGTGGACCGATTCCGAGGAAGGTGCCAAGATTAAGGTGTACCGGGCGGACTCCGAGCATGATGAAGGTTACTTTGTAACCGGGGAAATCAGCAAAAATGTGAAACAGGGTCAAGCCTACCAGAATCATGCGATACTGTATCGTACGAATGCCCAGTCACGGGTAATCGAGGAAATTCTAATTAAATCTGATATTCCGTATCAAATCGTAGGCGGGATTAAGTTCTATGATCGTAAAGAAATCAAGGATCTGCTCGCGTATTTACGCCTGTTGTCTAACCCTGATGATGATATCAGCCTGACACGTATTATTAATGNNGCTGGTGAACGTGGTGTTTCTATTTTCCGCGTACTGCAAACTGTTGATGATTTGGGCTTTGCTGGGCGGACGCGGAATATGCTAGTAGAGTTCTACGATATGATTGAAGCTCTGCACCGTATGGTGGAGTTCTTGTCCGTAACAGAACTGACGGAAAAAATACTGGAGATGTCGCAGTACCGTTTGGAGCTGCAAAATGAAAACACACTCGAATCTCGCTCGCGACTAGAGAATATCGATGAGTTCTTGTCCGTGACGATGGAGTTTGAAAAGAATAACGAGGACAAGTCGCTGGTCTCCTTCCTCACGGATCTTGCACTTATCGCAGATATTGATAGTGTGAATGATGATGAAGAGGACCGTAGTGACGCTGTAGTCCTGATGACGATGCACAGCGCCAAAGGTTTGGAGTTTCCAACGGTATTTATCGTTGGGATGGAAGAAGGCGTGTTCCCGCACAGCCGAGCCTTCCAAGACAACGATGAGCTCGAAGAGGAACGCCGGCTTGCATATGTAGGGATCACCCGCGCCGAGAAACAATTGTTTCTCTCTTGCGCGCGGATGCGTACGCTCTTTGGGCGGACGACGGCGAATCAGCCGTCCCGCTTCATTGAAGAGATTCCGGAGGAGTTGAAGGAAGATACCGCTAAGACGCAGGACCGCTTCCAACGCGGAGGCTCGGAGGTAGGTGGTGCTTACGGCGGACGCGGCTTCAGTGGCGGCAGTCGTGGGAACTTCGGCGGCCGAAGTGGAGCCGCTGGTGCGGCGCCGATTGGCAGCGGAAGCACAGCGTCAGCAGCGACAAGCAAGGGCAGCGTGACCGTAACCTCCGGAGGCGCACAGCGCGCTACTGGAGCAGGGGCTGCAGCTGCTGGCGAATACAAAGCGGGCGACAAGGTTTCCCACGGCAAATGGGGCACTGGCACCGTTGTGGCCGTGAAGGGCACCGGAAATGACACGGAGCTGCAGATTGCTTTTCCGGCACCAGTGGGTGTAAAACGACTGCTTGCAGGTTTTGCACCGATTACCAGGGTGGAATAATAGTAGGATACGATTAACGAATGGATATTTAGACGACGCTAACCATTAGGAACTTATTGACGGAGGGATGTACCTGCATGGATGCTATGCATGTGATGGAAGAGCTTGTTGCGGAGTTAAATAATTATAATTACCACTACTACACGCTGGATGCTCCGCTAGTCAGCGATAAGGAATACGATGTTTTATACGACAAGCTTGTAGCACTGGAGACTGAGAGTGGCTTCGTGTTACCGGATTCTCCTACACAACGTGTAGGCGGAGAGCTGCTTAAGGGCTTCACGCCGCATCGGCATCTGGCTCCGCTTTGGAGTCTCGATAAAGCACAGAATATTGAACAGCTGCGGAGCTGGAATACGCGGGTACTTCGCTTAGTGAATGAGTACAATCTTAAGAACCCAGGCAACCCTCTACCTGATCCTTGTTATGCAGTAGAACTGAAGTTTGATGGCTTAACGCTGAATCTAACCTATCGAAATGGCGTTCTTGAACAGGCATCGACGCGTGGTAATGGTGTAGTTGGTGAAGGAATACTTGCACAGGTGAAGACCATCAAGTCTGTTCCTTTAACGATTCCTTTTAAAGAAGGGGTCATTGAAGTA
>DOJM01000085.1:5286-5563 GCA_003529225.1 Paenibacillus sp. | reverse complement strand
ATCCGAAGACTACTGCAGAACGTCGTTTGAATGCTTATTTCTATAATGTAGGTTTTGGAGAAGGTGTAGAGTTCGCCGATCATCAGGAGATGATGGATTTTCTACGGAATAACAAATTCAAAGTAAATCCTTATCTGACTTACTGTAATGATTTCGATGATGTGACTGAGCAGCTTGCCGGAATCGAGGAGAGTCGTTCAAGTCTTGATTACCTCATTGATGGAGCCGTGATCAAGGTGACGGATTTCCGTATTCGTGAAGTTCTTGGTTACACTGA
>DOJM01000085.1:293-5275 GCA_003529225.1 Paenibacillus sp. | reverse complement strand
GAAGAAACAACGACCGTGCTTGAGTCTGTTAGCTGGAATGTAGGACGTACAGGTAAAGTCACTCCGCTGGCTCGTGTTGAAGCCGTAGAGCTTGCTGGAGTTACCGTACAGAATTGTACATTAAATAATGTGGGCGATATTGAGCGCAAAAACTTGAAATTCGCCTTAGGCTCACGAGTGTTTATCCGGCGTTCTAATGATGTTATCCCGGAAATTCTCGGCAAGGTTACAGAAGAGAATGACGGAGGAGAAATTATTTTCCCTGAGGATTGCCCGGCTTGCGGATTTCCGCTAGAAATGCGCGGTGCGCATCTTTTCTGTAATAATAAGCTGAACTGTAGACCGCAAATTATTAGTCGGATCACTCATTTCGCTTCGCGTGATGCGATGGATATTGAGACGTTTAGTGAGAAGACGGCAGGTCAGCTCTACGACGAGCTTAATGTTCATGACTCTGCAGATCTGTATGAGTTGTCCTTTGAGCAGCTTGTACAGCTGAACCGATTCGGGGAGAAAAAAGCACAGAATTTGCTGCAAGCGTTAGAGGATAGCAAAGGGCGCGATCTCGCCTCATTCCTCTTTGCGTTAGGAATCCCTAACACAGGTAAAGCAACAACTAAGATGCTGGCTGATCATTTCCGCGATCTGGATGCTGTGATGCAGGCTACAGCGGAAGAACTTGCCGAGTTGCCGGACATTGGCGGGATTGTCGCCGAGAGCATNNAGTCGTGGCGAATGTTGCTCGGTTGCGCGCGCTTGGGGTTGAAGCAAAAGCTCCTGAGGCCCCACGTCCTGTTAGCACGGATTCCTTCTTTAGCGGAAAAACGGTAGTGTTGACCGGTTCATTACAAAAGCTTACACGTGACGAAGCAGCCGAACGTCTGGAAGCACTCGGAGCGAAGGTGTCTGGAAGTGTATCTAAGAAGACAGATTTGGTTATTGCCGGCGAGAAGGCAGGTAGTAAACTGGCCAAAGCACAGCAGTTAGGCATTCAGGTCATCGAGGATGAGGATGAGCTGATTCGACTGCTGGAGATGTAAGCATATTTTTACTAAATCCTAAAAGGGTACCAGTTCCATTTCGTTTAAGTACGAGAGGAGCGGGTACCCTTTTTTTTGCGTAACCTACTTATTGTCGTTCGATTTTAAGTACATGTTTCTATTTTCGAGGAAAATTGTGCGATTGATCTGCTAATATAGAAGCTATAGATAATTATTACTATATTTGAAAGGAAACCCCTCCTGTGAAGAGAGAAACGATATTGTTAGTAGATGATGAGAAGGAAATTGTAGAGCTGTTATCGATATACCTCTGTAATGAGGGCTATCGCCTGCTTAAAGCTTATGATGGAATGGAGGCACTAACGTGTCTGCAGAAGGAAGAAGTGGATCTAATCATTCTTGATGTCATGATGCCTAAGATGGATGGATTACCTGCATGTATAAAGATCCGTGAAGAGCGGAAGATGCCGATTATTATCCTTTCAGCCAAGAATACCGATATGGATAAAATCTCCGGACTTAGCATAGGAGCGGACGACTACGTGGGCAAGCCGTTTAATCCTTTGGAGATTGTGGCACGGGTTAAGTCACAGCTGCGTCGTTATCACGCTTTCAATAAAGACAGTAATAGCCTAGGGAATGACAGCAAACTGAGCTTTGAAGATTTAACTATAGATACGTCCAAGCATGAGGTACATATAGACCAGCAGAAGATTAAGCTGACCCCGCGGGAATTTTCTATTTTAGAGCTTTTGGCAAGGCACCAAGGTCAAGTGCTCAGCTTAGAGCAGATATATGATAAGGTGTGGAACGAACCATTTTTAGATGGGGGTAATACCGTAATGGTACATATTCGTAACCTCCGCGACAAAATCGAAGTGGATTCAAAGCGCCCCCGTTATATACAAACCGTCTGGGGAGTTGGCTATAAATTAGATGGACCTTCCTGAAAGGATTAGGTGAGGCTTCTTGAATTCAAAATATATAACTACGATTCGTTGGAAGTTTATATACGCCTTTTTGCTTAGTGTGCTTTCCGGTGGATTACTGCTGTTTGCAGGCTACCAGCTCGTTAATTTCATGATCTATTTGAATCCAGTGTCAGAGTCGGCTCCCTATTCACGTATCTTACGCTGGGTCATTAATCATATTGGTTCTATGCCACTGCTGACCGCAGCTGGTATTATCAGCTTTTTGTTGTTCTTTTTTATCTATACTCGTAAAGTTGTGCTGTACCTGGAGGAGATCACAAAAGGGATTCGGGAAATCACAAGCTCCGGGATGTCGCACCGTATTGAGGTCAGAACATCGGACGAGCTGGGAGTGCTGGCGGAGAATATTAATGAAATGGCTGAGCGTCTNNGGAGGAGGAACGTAAAGCCGTGAATGGAAAAAATGATTTGATCACGGGTGTCTCCCACGATTTACGAACCCCCCTTACCTCTGTGCTCGGTTTTCTGGAATATATCGAACAAGATCGATGCCAGGAAGAAGTAGAAATACGATATTACGTGAACATAGCCTATAACAAATCCCTTGTGCTGCGTAAACTGATCGACGATCTTTTTGAATATACACGCGTGAATAGTGGGGAATACCCTCTGGTTATGGAGCGATTAGATTTAAAAGCATTTATACGGCAGTTAGCGGAGGAGTCAGTTCCCGAACTAACAAAGGCTGAAATGACCTATGAGATCGATGACCAGGCTGGTGAGTTGTGGATAGAGGCTTCCCCTAAAGAATTAGTTCGTGCTTATGAAAATTTGATTACGAACGCGATCCGTTACGGTAGAAGCGGCGGGAAAGTAGAGATTGGTTTCAGTAAAAAGGGAAATGAAGCGGTTGTCCGCATTAGCAATTTTGGAGAAATGATTGCAGAGAGCGATATTCCGTTTATTTTTGAACGATTCTATCGGGCAGAGAAGTCTCGTTCACAGCATACAGGCGGTTCAGGCCTAGGTCTTGCCATTTCCAAAAGTATCATCGAACGCCACAATGGCGTTATTTATGTAGAAAGCTCCCCGCTTCGGACGGATTTTATCACCTATTTCCCATTCTTCATAGAATCTTAAGAAAACTCTTGGCGGGTTCTTAAGATTTGGAAGATATCCTTGTGAGCACAAGGAGGGAATGACTATGCACAAACTTCGGACGGTTCGCATCCATTATCTTTATATTTTTATAGGGAGTGCTCTTTTGAGTGCTGCCTTTCTTTTTGTTGTCCAGCGGGGTATTGCTTTGCTATATGCTCATTATTCGGGGCAATCAGGCGTCTTTTTTGTTCGTCTTATTCATTGGATCATTAATCATATTGGAAAAATCCCCTGTGCCATTATTTTATTTGTTCTACTTTTCAGTGGGTTGTTTATTCTCCGTTCACAGAAAATCGCCGATGATTTGTACGCGGTATTGGCTGGGACCTCAGAGTTGGCAGACAAGGGAGTAACAAAAGAAATCAAGGTCCTCTCTGGAGGAGAATTAGGCCAAATCGCCGCTAACCTGAATCGCATGCAAAGAATTGAAGTTCCGAATAGAGGCGTAGCAACAGAAACGATGCAGGACACACCGGCTGTAGCTTTATTGATAAGAACTCGGGCAATTCTCCGTACTCTCCGTGAGGTAGAAGAGGCTGACATTACAGATGATGGATTGGAAGCCCAAACACTTCTATTAGAAGCGGCAAGTGTTGAAGCCCGTAGTATGGAGCGGTTCCTAGAGAACCTAATTATAGAATCATGAGTACCGTTACCGAAAAAAAACAAGGTGTAGCCCATTCAGGTAAGAATAGCAGATGGATCGTGCGTACCCGGATACTCCGTCTGGGGTATTTATTATTTGATGGGAGTATTATTGGAATAATAATAGCGCTCGTGGGTTTGCTTTACGTATTTCAATACGGCGGGCAAGTAGTTAAGCAGCAAGCGGATAAACTTCAGCTGCCGGAATCGAGCATCATTAAGACCTCGGATGGGACGACATTACGAATGATCCCTTTACCGGGCTCGGGGTATAGACATTCAGCGAAGCTGGAGGAGATGCCTGCATTATTGATAAATACGTTTTTAGCGGTGGAGGACCGGCGCTTTTATAGCCATCAGGGATTAGATTATAAAGGGATTTCTCGCGCTTTTCTAAATAATATTGTGGATATGGATCTCTCCGAGGGCGGGAGTAGTATTACTCAGCAGCTAGCTCGCAATCTTTATTTGAACAGGAATAAGAATGTCATACGTAAGCTAAACGAAGCATCCATTGCTCTTGCATTGGAGAGGCAGTTATCAAAACGAGAGATTCTGGGGCTTTACCTCAATCAGATTTATATGGGGCGTGGACAATATGGNNTCAGATTTGAAAAAACTAGAAATATGGCAAATCGCCACCCTGGCGGGAATCCCTAAAGGACCGTCTATTTATAATCCGGTAGACAATAGTACATTGTCCAAAACAAGAAGGAGTCTCGTTCTGCAGATCATGTTAGATCAAGGACTGATCACTAATGAACAAATGATTGAGGCTAGAGATAAACAGTGTCACCCTCCCGCTGCAAACAAAGAAGAAGTCATTGGCGTGCATTATGTGGATGCTACGCTTAAGGAAGCGGCTCAGATCACCGGGAAGTCTGTGGAGGAGCTTCGAACGGGCGGTTACACTATCGTTACAGGGTTGAACAGTAAAGCACAGCAGGCGCTTGAGCAGGTCTTTCTTAAGGGTTCTTCTTTCCCGCCCGACGGAAAAGATCAGCGGGTGGAAGCAGCAATGACCATAATGGATCATCGTACAGGTGAAGTAGTGGCACTGATTGGTGGGCGCGAACAAAATGAGGGGAGCTTGAACAGGACTACAATTGATGCGCGGCAGCCAGGCTCCAGCTTCAAGCCGATCATTGATTATGGACCCGCGCTAGAGAGCGGAAAGTATAGCCCGAATAGCATACTGTCTGATCGTAAATACGCTTATGGAAACTATGTACCTGAGAATTTG
>DOJM01000085.1:0-260 GCA_003529225.1 Paenibacillus sp. | reverse complement strand
GGTTGGAATCTCTTCTGCGCGGCAATTCGCAGCCAAATTAGGAATTGTACTGACGGAGGAGGACAATCATTTATCGATAGCTTTGGGAGGGCTTCATAACGGCGTATCTCCACTTAAAATGACACAAGCCTACAGCGTCTTTGCCAATGGCGGTAAATTCAATGAGGCTCATATGGTTCGCACGATAATGGATTCCAAGGGAAAAGTCGTGTACACACATCCCTCCGAATCAAGACAGGTAATATCGCAGCGAACTGCAG
>DOJM01000055.1 GCA_003529225.1 Paenibacillus sp. | reverse complement strand
ATCCCATCCGGTATGCACATCATTTGGCGCATTCTCCCAAATGAGCGTGGCAGGTAGTGCGATCAAATCCTCACGAGTCAGCTCGTAGGTTTCGAGTTCGAGATATTTAGCCATGGGATTGTGATCGCGCTCAAGCGGATCAATATCAGCGGCCATATGGCCATATATACGAATATTAGCGATTAGCTTGGAAGCTCTTACTGCCTTTCTAAGCCATTCGGTGTCTCCCGAGATGCGAGGCTGAGGAGCCGGTTCGCTATCCGGTGTTAGGGGTGNNNCAATTTGTAAAAAGCTCGCGATAATTATTCTCTACGGTGGAAGGATCTTTCACAAACTGTTCATATCTTTCTTGAATGTAGCCTAAATTGGGTCCGTAATACTTACTCCAAATGGATTCGTTATAGGGCTCTTTGGCTGCCATGAATACATCCTCCTTAACGGATGAACTCCATACGTGACATTTTGTGTCAACGCTTACTGGAGCTGTGATGATTGCGGTTTCATTTCTCATCTTATTGTGCTACTTTCCACACGTGTAATCAATTCATTCTTTCGTCCAATACGTTCGCAAAATGGTATGGGTTAGCTTGTTCTAATGAAAAGAACGCTGTTTCTTCTCATTACCCATTCCTAAGGCCTACTAAAATGATTCTAATATCCTTATTTTTAACTAATAGGGAAGGAAGCATCATTATATTGGCTTAATTATTTTATGAATAGGACGAGTATCGTGTTAATAGGACAAGATATCGCATAAAAGAGCTTCTATTTTTTGTTTTTTAATGGAAAAACTAATCAGAAATCGACACACTTTTCCACTTTAGTATAGTATAATTTTATTGCAGTTAGCCATTTTCATATATTTCAAAGTAGATCCTTTCGTGTAAAGGGTCCAGTAAAAGGTAAACCTGCCGAAAGGCAGGGGCACAAAGTCGCGGGTCTAAGGTAGAAATACTATGACAGCCGGATTGCCTGGGGACGTAAAATCTTAGGAGGAGATTTTTTGGACAAGTCCAACCAGGGAAGCAACAGAGAACAGCAGGTCATTGATCTAGACGTAGAGTGGGTCCATTTATTATTAGCAGCTAAGAAGGCTGGCATAAAGGCAGATGAAATTCGTCGATTCTTCCATGAGAAGACTGTGCAAGCCGTGCAGTAATACATTTAGTGCGTTATATTTTGAAAAAGAGCACAGCGATAACTCGCTGTGCTCTTTTGCGGTATAAATCAAAGTGGAAGTTTCACACCGTATATGATCATTGTATTCTGCAAGAATTCAAACGCCTTCGCAGTCCATGTTAGGAGGGCGAAGGCGCTTATGTTTGATAGTATGAGTAGAAGAGGATCTTATCAGGTCAGGTGCATATTAATCCTTCTGATCAAGGCGCCATTTCTGGTAGTCCAGAAACTCCTTGAATTCGCGTTTGCTTATGCCTGAGGCCATAGCTTCCTGCACCAATCGGAACCATTCCGAATCTAAAGGTGATTCCTCAGCATCATTAGGTTCTCCATAAAGCAAAGCGTGGATAGATACCTGAAGCGCGTCGGCGATCTTTTCGATAAACTGGATTGAAGGATTGGATTGGATGTTTCTCTCCACATTGCTAAGATACGACTTAGCAACATCCGCTCTGTCCGCAAGCTCAGATAGGGACAAACCCTTTTCTAGGCGGAGATGCTGGATACGTTGGCCCATATTTTGTGGCACTATGCTGACGCCCCTCCGTAATTTTTGTTATTAGTATAGCAAATATCAATAAATTCGACAAAGTTTATTGTAAAGAGAAAAGCAGCATCTGCTTATCCGCTTTCCGGAATAAGAATCTGCTGCTCTTCGAATGGAAGATTTATTAGATTAGTAGTCAGTTCCTCTGGCTTGTTTAGCAAAGAAGTCCCAAGTCAGTGTCAACACATCTTTTTGNNTCATCTACAAATTCGAACTTAACGGTGAAGCTATCAGATGTACCTGCTTTAATACCGGATGCTTCATTGCCTATGAACGGTAATTTTTCTACGAGATCAGGTGTTGAATTTTGCAAATCAGCTAGTGTTGTTTCATAAACTACAATATCCGGAATAATGTTACCGCTCTTATCCTTATTTTGCAGGAATTTAACTTTAATGAATTTACCTAAATCAACACCATTGTTGTTACCACCTACGTCATTAACGGAGTATTTTGTTTTGAGAACAATAGAGCCGATATCGATGTTACCATCATTATTCAGTTTGAAATCTCTTTTGATAGTATCACCTGGTTTCAATTTATCCATATTAACGATAACAGAAGGGTCAGAGTTCAAATCCAGTGTACCAGCTGCGAATGTAGAGGTACTTGTTGCAGTGTCGCTAAAGTAAGCGAAAGTTCCTCCACCAATCAATGATAAACCCAGTGCTGCAGATGCTACGCCAAGACCCAATGTTTTTTTGATACCCATAATTAAAATTCCTCCTCGGTTTTTGTGGTTAAATTTTATATATTGTAACTTCCGGTTCGTAAGCGGAAGCGGACAATCAACGAATTACTGTATTTCGGTTGGGGGTGGAGAGGCAGGCAGTATGGCTGCATTTTTCTTTTCGAGAGCAGCTACAGCCTTCCATGATGAATACAGGGCATAGAGCAGGAGCATCAAGCCTGGTACGATCATGAGCACGACACTTCCAGCTTTGGAAACCGCGAAATTCATAGCGTAACCTACGTAAGGTACGGTGACCCCTGTATACTCAGCTACAACATTCGTGGAACTGGTAGGGTTCATATCAGGTGCATCATTGTTATCGCCTTTCGTACGATACATGGCTTCACCAGTAGCTTTGTTCATTGTTGCTTCTACAACACGGTGAGTAATGAGCAGGTTTTCTTCATTTCTAAAGGTGATAACATCGCCCTTTTCGAAACGATTCATATCTCCTCCGGGCTTTAAAGCGACAATCGATCCGGTCTGAATCCCTGGTTCCATCGAACCTGAGAGTACCGATTTGATCTGGTATCCGAAGAAGGCAGGTTCACCGCCGGAGGCCTTTGATAAAACTACGGCTACCACCAGCAGAATGAATATCACAAGCATGATGCTCGATAATGTATTGTTGATCATTTTTTTAATCCGCATATTATTCTCCACCTTTGTCTTGTTGAGGGGCCGTAGGAGCTAGTGTTGCTGCCGGTGTGGAAGAGGTTGTATCTTCCGCCTTTGGCGTCTCCTGAGGAACCTTTTGCTGTGGTACATCTTGTGGAATCGTCGGCTCTTCACCAATTTCCGGATCGACCGGGTTAATGGCTGGGGCTTCAGGTTGCTCTTTATTTATGTTCTCTGGAGCAGCTTCACCTGTCGGTGGAGTCACTTCTGTTTTTGCTTTCTCTTCAGCTTCAGCTTTCGCTTTGTCCTCGGCTTCTTGCTTTTCTTTTTTCGCAAGTGCCAAACGTTCCTCTTCTTTCTTCGCTTGTTCCAGCGCCTCTAGTCGGGCTTTCTCGAGCGCTTCCAATTGTTGTTCGCGGGTTTGGCTGATCAATTGGAGCTGACTCTGAAGATTACTGATTCCTGAAGTAGCCGATTCTTTAAGACCATTCATTTCAGTATTGAGATTTTCATAAGTGGAGGTAAGTTCGCTAGAGATATTGCCGGCCGGCTGACTAAATGGAATCAGGAAAGGTAACGGCTGCTGAAACGCCTCGTTGCGTAACTCGGGCTGTCCATATACATCACTGGTCACTACCGAAGCGAATGGAAGGCCGATGTCGTGTATGGAGTTTAGGTATTGGATGACTCCATTTAAGGATGCATTCAAGGATTCAGAGATTACGCCACTTTGATTCAGACTACTTTGCAGCTCTGTGAAGAATTGTTCATCCTTGATTTCTAGACAGTTTGAATCTAGAGAGGTCATATATCCTCCAATCTGGAATAAGACGGCTGCTGCTGCGTTCAGCTCACTATTGATTTCGTTCCAAATTTGGCTGTTGGTGGCTAGTTGCTCATTCACGCCATCGATTTGAGATTGAAGCGCAGAGATTTGCGAGGAAATCTCTTGTGCTGCGACATCAAGCTCATCCAGCGTCATGCCTTCTATTCCCGAAACGTCTGAGAGACTGCCTGAAGGGGTATAGCTTTGCAGCGATCCTTTTAAAGTAGTAGCTCTTTCGATATGATCTTTGAGTTCTGTTAAAAGATCCTTGATCGAGTTTGGAAATACTTCGCAAAAGCTAATTGTGCTAGTGGTTTGCGTAGTAGCTCCAAAACCACCATAGGTACTACCCACTTGCTGCGAGGTAGTTAGAAACAAAACGGAGACAGCCATTCCTGATTGCAGAACACGTAATCCGATTTGCTTCTTTCGTTTAGGTCTTCTTTTTGCTGATCTGGGTCTCAGAGGAATACCTCCCCTCAATGTCTTGAGTTTCTTAGGTTCGTTATTATTGTTCTTTATTGAGAACAACTTCTGTAATGAATAATACATGGAATAAAATGAAAAGAAAACTGTCAATAAGTCTCGTTTGTGCTCTATAAAGAACGAAAATGTTAATTTATCTCTATTTATCTCGTTTTATCGCTTTATATCTATTTTTATTCGTAATAAAGAACGATATGTAAGAGGGGATTGTATTAAAAATAGCCTAATCATGCGAGAGGCATGATTAGGCTATTAAGAATGCTTGCGAGTTTAATTGTGGGCTCTATTAGGGAAGGCGAGTACCACGTGAACTAACATATAGGTCATACCATTCTTTACGAGTAAGCTCCAGCTTGTCCGCATTCGCGCAGGCAGCGATGCGCTGCGGATTCACAGTCCCAATCACAGGCTGAATAGCTGCTGGATGTGTCATTAGCCAGGATAGCACTATGGCTTCGGGTGTTGTTCCTTTTTCATCTGCAAGTTGTTTAACCATGGCAGCTGTCTGGACGATATTCTCAGGTTGATCCTCTAATGAACGTCCGCTAAATATGCCTTGTGCGAGTGGGCCCCAAGCTTGAAGCTGAATGTTCTCCATTCGACAATGTTCAAGGGTCCCCTCGGGAAAGGTAATATCCTTCCAAGGTTCACGGTTTACACTGATTCCAGCATCGACCCAGCTTAGCTTGGCTAGGCTCATGTGTAGCTGGTTTACGATAAAGGGTTCATCGCAATAGGCTTGCAGCATTTTGATCTGCGCTGCGCTCATATTGGAGACGCCGAAATGACGAACTTTACCTGTTGCCTTTAATTGATGCAAAGCAGAGGCCACTTCCTCCGGATCCATTAAAGGATCAGGTCGATGCAGCAGCAGAATATCGATATATTCCGTTCCTAGTCGTGACAATATTCCATCTACTGCTTAGAATATGCTGGCTTGAGAAATCGAACACATTAGAGCTGTCTCCAGGCTCCATTAGCTTAATACCGCACTTCGATTGAATAATGATTTCTTCGCGGAGTCCTGGGCGTTCTTTAAAGATTTGACCGAATACCTTTTCGGCTTTACCACGGGTATAAATATCTGCGTGATCAAACATATTGATGCCAATAGAAAGTGCAGCGTCGACGGCCGTATGTCCTTGCTTAACATTCTCGGCGGTAATCGGTTCATGATCCCAGCCCCCACCAAATCCCATACAACCTAGAGCAATACGGCTGGCTGGTATACCGCGCTTGTTTAAAGGCAGCGTTCTCAACAATGTGATTCCTCCTAGGAAAATATGATTGCGTACACGTACATATTGTACACGCTTAGATTCTAGTATGATATTTATTGTCTCTGAAAAAGCGAAAAAAAGAGTAGAGGTCCTAAGGACTCTACTCTGTATTAAGTGGTGTTCCAATGTCATTCAACTTGCGTGCTACAACATCATCATAGAGACGTTGCAGGCATTTTAATTCAATAAGGGTGTGTTCATAGGTGCCGTACATGAGATGAAGGGCGGAACGAGGAACAATAGGAATATGTTCTTCATATACCTGATAAGCCAGATTCACCTGATGTTCGGTTTCCCGAATACGTTCTTCGAGCAGCTTCTCCACCTTGTTTTGATCAACATGACGGGACATGGCTAGAGCCATATACATCGGATGATAGAAGGGCTCGTTCTTTTTAATTTGCTGTAGAATTAACTGCTCGAATAAATTTTTACCTTGCTCAGTAATACCGTAAATGGTTTTGTCTGGGCGATCACTGCTGCTAATCACCTCTAAAGCTTCTATATAGCCATCTTTTGCAAGTTTATCGACAGCGTAGTAGAGAGACCCAAGCTGGAGCTTTGTAATCCGGTCCATGGAGCGTTCTTTCATGACTATTGTAATTTCATAGGGATGCATATTCCGTTCAAGCAATAGTCCGAGAATAGCCAATTTCATCGACATAATAGTTACCTTTTACCCTCGGACGCCTGAGCAGTTTTACCCGGAATGGTGAGGCGGTCTTTTGGCATAAGCAGCACAAAGACTAAACCAAGGACGGCAGGAATCAAGGCCCACATAAAGGTATGTGCGATTGAAGAGGACAGTGCACTAGATATTTTCTCTAAAATTTCAGGTGGGATTTTGGCTCTTGCTTCAGGTGTCAGGGCTGCCCGTGGATCGCCGAAGGCTGCTGACTGCTCACTTCCGCCAAAAGCTTCGCTAATGCTGCTAGTGAAGTTGTTACGCTGAATAATACCGAAGATCGTAATCCCCGGCGTCATCCCAAGCGAGCGCATAAAGGTACTTGTTGATGTTGCCGAACCGCGTTGGCGCATATCGAAGTTATGGATAGCTGCCATGCTTAGCACGGAGAAGGAGAAGCCCACGCCGAATCCAGTTAAGGCCATGAATACATTAAGCATGAGACGGGAGGTATCTGGTGACAAAGTGCTTAGACTGTAGACACCTGCGACAAAGCAGACTGCGGATAGGATCATAATGTTGCGGAAGCTGGTTTTGGTTGTAAGTAGCCCACCGGTCTGACTGCCCACGACCGTACCGATCATCATCGGCATGAGGATCAGTCCAGAGTTCGTAGCGGAGCCGCCAAATACGCCCTGTACAAAGATAGGAATGTAGATGGTGGCTACGATAAAGGCAGAGCCATAGAACAAGGCTGTCACACTACTTGTTGCAAACAACCGTTTACTGAACATCGCGAACGAGATAACAGGTTCAGCCGCCACTCTCTCAATGAGGATGAATGCCAGCAAGAGTACAGCGAAGCCGATGAATAAGCCGAGAATGACACTAGAATCCCAAGCATATTGATTGCCTCCCAGTTCTAGCGCAAACATTAGGCAGATAATAGCGCCGACGAGAGTGAAGGCTCCGCCCCAGTCGATGCGCTGTTTAGCGTGAGAGATCGATTCTTTGTAAGAAGTTGTGATCAGAAAAAGCGCAATAATTCCGAGCGGGAGGTTAATGTAAAATACCCACTGCCAGCCTACATAGTCGGTAATATATGCACCCAATAATGGTCCGAGTACACTGGAGATTCCGAAAACGGCACCGAACAGGCCGGTCAGCTTTCCTCTTTTTTCAGGAGGGTAAATGTCGAAAACGATGGTGAAGGCGATAGGAATTAGTGCGCGGCCGCCG
>DOJM01000384.1:7673-8622 GCA_003529225.1 Paenibacillus sp. | reverse complement strand
AGTAATCCGCCGTATCCATTCGCATCAATTAGCATCCCGGAGAGACGACCGTCCTGCACCATAAACGGAACCTTGACTCCACTAAAAAAATCGAACAAAGCGACACCATTGAAGATCAGCACACTGATCAAAAAAACTCGTAGCATTTTATATAACCGACCCCAACTGTCTACAGCTTGAACAAGCATGATATAAGTCAGCAGTAGGAGTATAAACCCAAAATCTTTCTGCAATAGGGCGTATTGNNTCCATTGCGCCAAATGGATACAAATGAAGCGAGGACGAAAATAAACAACATCCCCCAATGCCATGAACTAAACTGCCTAGGGTCCAATTTGAGGTGTAATCCAGCTGCAAACAAACCAAGTATTAAAAAAAAGTCAGAGGGTGCCATTCGAAACGCACCACCAAAATCAATTTGAGCCGGAAGGCAGATGATGTAACCCATAACCGCAAATAAAAATAAATTACGCATGGTGTAGGGTCTACCTACAACCGATAAAGATGTCATACAAGCCCCTACTTTCCTAAGAGAAATAGCCACTATGCGGCTAATTCTCGTTGTACCTGTTTCCTTGCCTGACGGATTACCAAGAAAAGTACGATCACACTGCCTATCATCTGAACGAATAAGGCCAAGCTAGCCCCCACCGCAGCACCTATCACCCCGAAAACAGGCACGAATATTAGGCAAGAAAGTCCATTAGTGATCACGGAACACAGAAACAAGGGAATCTGCGCTTTGTACTTCCCGGTAGCCGTTATGGCATACCACAGGTAAGACGTTATAAATACCAATAGGGTAGAAACGAGCAACCAATGAAATAAACCTATCTCTGCAGCTACATCTGGACTGAATAGAAGAGTTAGTAGCTGATGACCAAACATCCACCCGATCAAACAAGCGATCGTACTAATTCCTATGCCTATTGCAATCATTCGACTGAGT
>DOJM01000384.1:6140-7650 GCA_003529225.1 Paenibacillus sp. | reverse complement strand
GGTGTTATCGCTTCACCGAGTGCAGTAACAACAACATTGCAGGCAACGATCATGTATGAGAGCGTAGCGTATATGCCTAAGTCATGTTCTCCTTTAAAATATGAAATCGCGTATAGTGGGATATTTGTATTTAGTGACATCAACGCCAGCACCACGCCAAGTGGTGAGCTTACGAGCAGCAAGCCCCATAAACGTTTTTTGCTAAAAAGTGGCCTGAGTGACGTATGCACTCTTGCTTTGCGAGCATCATATCCAATGGTTATTGCTAACCATCCGATAATCATGACTAATAACGCTAGAATGAGACTCTGTGTAGGAATAAATACGAGGGCGAAGACAAGTATGGAAAACAATCCTTTAGCTGCTCTAGAGAAAGAGATTTGATCTAACCTCTCCTGCTTCTGAACGATACCCAACAAAATATCGCTGACCGACTCAACAATTCTATACAATCCGATGAAAAATATGACTAAAGCTGTATTCCAATCAAAACCACTGAGGATGCAACAACCTGCTGTAACCGTGAACGCAGCAGCGGTTGTCACGAGACGAAGGCCAAAAAAATCTCCAAAAAAATATTTCCCCGAGGTATCAACGATCAAGACCGAACGCAGATGCAGATGCGACAACATAAAGATAGGAGCAGTCACCGCAAGCCCTAACGAATATTGCCCAACGATTTCGGATGAGCCAAATTTATTAAGCAAAATTACAATCACGAATTGAGCGCCTGCGTATGTGATATTTCCGAATAAATAACGAAGAGAAGCAAGTGTCATAATGCGTTAGACCAACCCTGAAGTTGAGGCCCAATCGGCAAAATCTTCACCGCGAATCTTGTAACGTTTGCTACTTTTTCGATAATTCAAAACCGCTCCCAAAATATGTGCTCCTTGCTGCTCAAGGATCTGTTTTGCAGAATTGGTGTGCTTCAAGAGCACTTTCCCGGATTTTACGACTAACAATACCCCCTCGGTCATCTTTGCCAAGATAAGGGCATCCGAAAAAGGCATTAGCACCGAAGAAGAATCGATGACAATCGTATCAAATCTTTCACTAAGCTCTGCAAATAACCTTTTCATTCCTGTTGATCCTAGTAAGTCAGCCGGATTCGGGGAGATTGGACCAGAGGTCAATACAGAAAGCCCCTCTGAATCCTCAATAGAAAAAATACAATCCTCCACCCGGGTTTGATCTACTAGAATGCTACTTAATCCGACCCAATTAGGTAAATCAAACGCCTTATGCACCGTTGGCGTGCGCAAATCTCCATCAATTAGAAGCACGGTTCTACCCGTCTCCGCCATGGCTATGGCCAAGTTCATTGCTACTGTCGACTTACCTTCATCTGGAAGCGAGCTTGTAACTAATAAAGACCGGATTTCTCCACCTACTCGGGTATAGCGAATATTGGAACGTATGGTACGGAATTGATCTCCATTAGATGACTTCGGTTGTTCCAGGCAATACAATTTTGGCGTTTTCTTCTTCATGTTTGCTGGCTCCTTCT
>DOJM01000384.1:4753-6100 GCA_003529225.1 Paenibacillus sp. | reverse complement strand
AGCAATCAATGAAAGTCCGAAAGCAACGACTATATTAAAGACAGGCTTGGGTGAGATCGCTTCAAAAGGGACCTTGGCTCGGTCGAGAAGCACAACGTTTTCTACCCCCATAATCGCTTGGATATTCTCGTTGAAGGCCTCCCCAAAGCCATTAGCAATATTCGTTGCTCGCTGAGCATTAGAATCTGTCACAATTACCGTTGTCACGAGGGACTCACTACTTGTTCTCGTCTTAACTTTTTCTAATAGTTTTTCAGGGGTCATGTTTAATTGCAGCCTTCTAACGACCTCTTCAGCGATTCTGCTGCTTCGAATAATTTCCCCGTACGTGGTTACTAGTTTTTGCCCAGCCATAATGTCATTAATTGCTTTCTGCTGCCTGTCCCCTTGAATAAGAATAGAAGCTGTCGCCTCATATTTTGGCTTCAAAACATAGTAGCTTACAANNATACATAACACAATGATGAACAGCAGCCTACGTTTCACTAGTTTCAAAATGCTGCCCAGTTCAAATTCCATCGTTCATTTCTCCTAACAGTTGATGTATTTTTCGTCTTCTTCAACAAGAAGTATTATTTTATATTCTTATTCTCGTCCGCCCAATATATGTCCAATATAAGCTGAAAATATATATGTCTTCTTTATTAATAGCTCCTCTCGAGTTNNGCAGCCTTCCAGCAAATTCATACTGGAAGACTGCCTTATTAATTCAATGCTTTGCTCTTCAAATTTATTTAAACGATGATTTTTGAAAAACTCTTAAGAGGCATTTTTGCGCTTCAGGATATGATAGACATTGCTAAGCATCCCCGACAGAATACCGGCAATCGGGAATACAGCCCAATTGACATCCCAGCGCTGATAGACAAAACCTGTGAACAAGAAGATCACTGTCGCCAAAGGCCACAACACTGCCCCCACAACTCCAATAAATCGGTCCTCTTCCTTCTTCTGTACAGTGACTTTCGAATCCTCCAGCAGCTTCGTAAACGCGCCCTGAATGTTTCCATAATAGATAAACAGGAACACTGCCACTGCAGCGATCAGTAGGAAGGCCGCGACTCCATAAGGAGTGTAGTCATCACTGACAAATGAAGTTGCGAAGATAAAAGCTAACGACAACACGCATATGCAAACTCCAGTAATCAGAGAAAGGCGGTAAGTCGGGGCGAATAGGGCTTGGCTGCGCTGAAGTGACGCTTTGAGTGAATAAGGCAGCTGAAAGCCTTGCTCCAGACTCTTGAAGCGCTCAAGCTTCATTCCGCTATAGATGAACATTCCCACCGCAACGGCTACGAGCATGGACATTCCAACAAGCCCTAACATCGAACCTTTATCAGCTACAAT
>DOJM01000384.1:0-4744 GCA_003529225.1 Paenibacillus sp. | reverse complement strand
CCGTCAGCACGGGCATATTCACAACCTGCTCCGATTCGACAGGATGGATACCGAGTTCGGCGGTCAGCTCCTCAATGTTACCGAATTCCGATATAACGATGCCGATCGCTTCATTCTCCGACTTACCATCACGCTTCAACTCCTGATACTTCTCCTCCATCCCGAACAGCAGCTCCTGCTTCAGATGTTCAAGTTCTGGGGTTTTTGGCAGACTAGCGAACATATTATCCAGATATACTACAATCGTCTCCATGCTCTATCACCACTCCCTGATAAATTGGTTAACAACTTCCTGAGTAACCTTCCATTCCTCACATTTCTCCTTGTAATAGGCGAGACCTAGCGGAGTAATCCGATAATACGTGCGCCGCTTGCCGAGACTCTCATCTTGGAAAAAGGATTCAATGTAACCGTTCTTCTCTAACCGAGTAAAAACGGAATACAATGTTGTCTCTTTCATAATGTACTTCTCCTGCGTCAGCTGTCTGATGTTTTTGGAAATTTCATACCCATAGGATTCTCCATCCAGCAGCATGTAAAGGATCAGCGTATCATTGTAGCCACGTATAACATCACTGCTGATCAAAAATGGTATACCTCCTCGATTACTTCATCTGTCGTAGTAGTTGCAGTATATCACAATTACTACGACAGATGAAGTAGTTTACGGGAAAATAAGAAAAAAATTCTAACCCATGTTAGGATACGGATAAGCATGCTTGTATGATCTAATTGACATTCTTTACAGCCTTATCCCATAGCGAAAAGACGCTATCATCGGATAATCCATAAATAGCGTCTTATTTTAATTTCTGTGCGGGACATTTAAGGTTTATTATGCATTCAAATCTGCCATTGCTGGAATATGAATTTCTTTGACACAGGAAGCGCTAGAGAGGTTAACAATACATTTCACAATGGAGACAATGTCCTGAACAGGAATTCTTGGGCCGCTATATTCTGCAATCGCCTTTTCCGCGCCATCCTCATAAGGAATTTCTGCTGCCAGCTCACCCGGATTCACGCAAGTAACTGCAATACCATCCTTACGAACATGCTCACGCAAAGCATGAGTAATGCCACGTAGACCGAACTTAGAAGCTACAAATGATACCTGGGCATTATTGGTATGTTCAAGTCCTGCTGTCGAACCAATTAGAATAATTTTTCCTGCTTCCGATTGGCGAAGATTAGGCAGTACAGCCTGTATGCAGGTAATTGTTGAAGTTATATTCACATTAATAATGTTGGCNNAATGTCACTCGTCTCATCCTTGTCAAAAGTATAGTGGGACTCAAAACCTTCTTTCTCCCAAATACCTACGTTATAAACTAGAACATCAATCTTCTCCGTTTGAATACTCTTTGATAAGACTTGTGCGGCATCTGGCTGCGATAGATCGAATGCAATCCATTTCCGCTGTATGCCATCATTAAGATCCAGACTGCCCGGTCTGCTTCTGGAAACGATCCACACTTGATCACCAGACTCAGGCAAACCTTTCACAAATGCATCTCCCAGACCTTTACTTGCCCCCAAAATTAGATAGTTTCTCATACTGTCGCCCTTTCTATGTGCATCATTCTAGTTTTATATCATATTACCATCGAAGGACATGAAGAAGTAGGGTTAGAATTCGGAGCTAGACAATTAACTTTTAAAAAGTTCAGCGACAAACACTGTGTTACTTCATCGAAGCAAAATGTTGACTTATTAATGTCTAGTACGGAGCATACGTCCAACAAAATAAAGCATTTGTTTACGTGTGAAAAAACGTGACAATTGAGCTGAAATATTGTTTGTAAATCCTGGTACAGCAAACACTTTTTTAGCCTGAAGCGATCGAAGAGCCACTTGAACCACATTTTCTGGAGTATCTCGCTTCCCTACCGAAGCTTCATCGGCTCCCACAACATTAAAAAATTCTGTTTCCGTAGACCCCGGACATAATGCAAGAAATTGTACGCCCCGTTTTCGATTTTCCTCCCATAGCGCTTGTGTAAATGATAATACAAAAGCTTTTGTCGCTCCATATACAGCCATATTAGGGAGAGGTTGAAATGCTGCTGTTGAAGCAACGTTTATAATCACTCCGCTTTTTCTTTTTAACATATCTGGCAAAAACAAATGGGTCAGATCTACAACAGCCAAAACATTGAGCATCACCTCTTCATGTTGTCTTGGACCAGAAAGTTGCTCAAAAAGCCCATACGTTGCAAAACCTGCATTATTGATAAGAATATCAACGTTCAAACCACGTTCCATACATTGTTGATAGAGCTTGCTAGGAGAACCCTCTTGCGATAAATCAGCAACGATAACCTCCGCTTGAATACGATATTCTCTTTTTAATTTTTCCGCTAAAGCAATCAATTTATCTTCTGAACGTGCGACTAATATCAAATGACTTCCTTTGGCTGCAAATTCATGAGCAAACGCTTCACCTATTCCTGAAGAAGCACCTGTAATTAATGTCCATTTATTTTGAATAAGTATCATGGCTATCATCTCTCCCTTTAATGACCATCTAGAAACAGTGTTTCAATATGAATCATTGTATCTGAGTGAGGTTGCGTTGTCAAATAAAGTTCTACTTTTAATTATTGGCTATTTCTCTTCTACATCAGTAAAATAAGGTTTAGAAATAACGGCTATTTTAAAATAGCTAAAGTAAAGTTCTAAGGAAGTGAAACTACATGCAAAAATCGTCCAAAATATCTTCTATAGATGCTCAATCCGTTACAACCTACCCAAAAGCAAAACTACAGCATGCAGAAATATTAAGACTGAACATTATCGAAGCCGCTGCGGCCATTATGCATGAATCTGGACCCGAAGGTGTAACCATTCGCAAGGTTGCTGAAAAAATGGAATGTCCCACAAAAATCATTTATAACTTGTTTGGAAACAAGGAAGGTTTAGCGAAGGAGCTTTTTCTGCAAGGATGTAAATTGTTGGCTGCTGCCTTTCAAGCAGTTCCAAAACAAGACAATCTAAAATTATATCTTCGCGATCTTGGACAAGCTTATTGGGATTTCTCACGGAATCATACCAGCTATTATATGGTTATGTTCGGAGGGGCCTTTAGCGAATTCAAACCGGAGGAGGAAAGTTTACATGCTATCTTTACGGCTTTACAACAAGTGATAGCACTTATTACAGAAGCCATCGAACAAGGGATTATTGCCGAGAAGGACCCCCTCCTTGTTGTGAACCTGGTGTGGGCGTCATTGCATGGCGTCATTCATTTGCATTTGGGGGGACATATTCAAAATGAGGAAACTGCTAAAACATTGTATGACAGATCAGTATCCAATTTAATTCATACGTTCTTTAGAAGCGATAATTAAAAAAAGTGGTTTTTTTGCGGCTAATACAAAAAAACGGCATTTCTGCCGTTTTTTCATTTCATATTATGTCCGGCGCATATAAGCACGGACTGTAATTGGTGCAAAAATTGCCACGATGACAGCTGCTCCGATCAGAGAGATTACGAAATCCCAGCCTACGGTTCCATTGTTAGTCAGCTGCCGGACAGCGGACACCAAATGTGAGATCGGATTGACTTTAACAAACCATTGAAGCCAGCTAGGCATTGTATCCACAGGTACGAATGCGTTAGATAGAAACGTAAGCGGGAACAACACAATCATCGAGATCCCTTGTACACTTGAGGCTGTCCTTGCAATGACACCAAAGAAAGCAAAGATCCAGCTAATCGACCAAGCACAGACAATAACAAGAAGTGCCGCGATAGCAACATGCCCCAGCCCTCCCTCAGGCCGTAATCCCATAATATAGCCCATCGTGAAAGTGAGCACAGTCGCTATCGTATACCGAATCGTATCTGCTAATAGAGCACCTGCTAACGGAGCTATCCTTGCAATTGGCAGTGATTTAAACCGGTCAAACACACCTTTATCCATATCCTCACGTAATTGAACTCCAGTAACGATCGAAGTAGTAATTACGGTCTGAACGAGAATACCAGGAATGATAACAGGCAAATAGCTAGCAATGTCACCAGAGATGGCTCCACCAAATATATAGGTGAACATCAGAGTAAAAATTATAGGCTGAAGCGTAACGTCGAACAATTGCTCAGGTGTTCGCCGTATTTTTAGTACACCTCTATACGCCATTGTCAATGAATTTCGTATACTCTGTCTGAGGCTCGTATGGTTTTTCAATTGTCTTGTAGTTCCTGAGTTTATTGCAGAAGTTCTCGTACTCATACTCTTACTGCCTCCTTCTTGTTTGACCGCCCAGACGCATTTGAAGCTTCATCTGTAACACCTTGACCCGTGATTGTTAAGAATACTTCATCAAGTGTTGGTTTCTGCACACTCACCTCTGCGAGTGGAATGCCTGCTTCGCGAAGAGCAATAAGTAGGTCAGTCACTAGATCCGCGTTCGCCATCGGTGCAGAAATCTGCCCTTCCTCCAAGGAAGACACATTGGATTGGACATGCAGAACATGTTCTACAAGCTGACGAGCTTGCTTGAAATCCTTTAGCTCTCGGACCTTCAATAGTAAGGATGTGGTACCAACGGATGACTTCAACTCATCCACAGTGCCCTCTGCGACGACTTGCCCACGATCAATAACTGCCACCCGGTCTGCTAGTTGATCTGCTTCTTCAAGGTACTGCGTTGTTAAAAGAACTGTTGACCCTGTATTCACCAACCGGCGAATCGTATCCCACATCTGTGAGCGTGTACGCGGGTCAAGCCCTGTAGTTGG
>DOJM01000515.1:2965-5153 GCA_003529225.1 Paenibacillus sp. | reverse complement strand
GGGCCTCAGTGGTGGATACAGCCTGAATAAGCCGGTGCTGCATGATATTGCACTTCAGGTGCAGCCTGGCGAAATGGTTGGTTTGATTGGTTTAAATGGAGCAGGAAAAAGCACGACCATGAAGCATATCCTAGGATTGATGTCGCCCCATAAGGGCGATATCACAGTAAAGGGAAAGGCTCGTGCTGAAGATCCCATCGGATATCACAATGCTTTGACTTTTGTGCCAGAATCGCCTCTTCTGTATGACGAGATGACGGTACGTGAGCATGTTGAATTCACAGCAAGAGCATATGGGGTAGAACAAAAAGATTACGAAACCCGCAGCTTACATCTAGCCAAGCTGTTCCATATGGAAGATAAGATGGACACATTGTCGACCCATCTATCCAAAGGGATGAAGCAGAAGGTCATGATCATGTGTGCTTTCGTGGCGCGGCCAGCGTTATATGTAATCGATGAGCCTTTTTTAGGGCTAGATCCGTTAGGCATTCGCTCGTTGCTTGATTTCATGATGGATCTGAAAAAGTCAGGATCTTCTATTCTACTCAGCTCTCATATTCTTTCTACCATTGAGAATTATTGCGACCGCTTTATTGTGCTGCATAAAGGTAAGGTGATTGCTCAGGGAACGCTGGAAGAAATTGCGGCAACCACTGGACTACAGGGGCTGACTTTGGAGCAGCTGTTCTACGAGCTGGTTCAGGGAGGGAAATAATATGGATTTGAAAGAGCTGCGGCGCACGCGGCGAGGTCGATTCATGGGAAGCATGCTTCCTTATGTGGGATATATCATTCAAAGCGGCGTAGCTATGGTCTTCCTCTTTGTGTTGATTGTCTTCTCAGCCTGGTATACATCACTGTTACAGAATGTACCTGAAGGCATTCCCATTCGTTGGATTATGCTTGCAATACTGCTGCCTGCGGTAGTGCATAGCAGCTTCCGAACCTATTTGCAGACTCCAGATACGATTTTTCTACTGCCTCAAGGTCACCGGATGAAGGAATATTTTGCACCTTCGTGGGTCAGTGGAAATGTATGGAAGATTATTCGATTGTTATTTGTACTCATTACTCTTTGGCCGTTGTACATACGTACAGATGACTCTCCTAAGCGACTTTTATTTACAATATTGATTCTGATAGCTGTGAAGCTAATCGCGAGTTATGGCTTATGGAAAGAGATAGCTATGCTGTCTCGTCCTATGGCCGGGGTATTTACTTTCTTGCGCTGGGCGGTAGGCGGTTTAATTATTGCCGCTTGGTTATGGCAGCCTGCCGGCCGAAGTCTGATATTTATGGTGCTATTAGCAGCAGCCTATCTGGTTGCACTGTCTGTACCTGCACGTCACGCCGTGCCTTGGGAAAGACTTATCACTATGGAAAAGAATCAAGGTGGACGCGCGCTGATGGTTCTGGGTTGGTTCGTGGATGTACCGGGCCGTGAGCAACGGGTATATCCTCGTCGTTATCTTTCCAAATGGGGGGCTCGGCTCCCTTGGCGTAAGGATACGGCTTACCGCTATCTGCTGACCAAAAGCTTCGCCCGAGGAGATATCTTTGGAATCATTATGCGGATTTCGGTGCTGGCTTTGCTGCTGAATTGGTTGAACCGTGACAGTTACTTCGGTACCGGCATCTATTTGTTCTTCCTGTTCATTATTGGCGTACAATTGTCGGCACTCCGCAAATTGCATAGTGAGTCTTTTTGGCTGACAGTGTATCCCTTTCCTGAAGGCAGTAAGGCGGATAACACAACCCGATTTGTATTCCGCGCGCATCTGGTAGTGGCACTGATTCTTGGTTTACCTTTCTTAGCTTCTATAGGCAACCGTCTACTACCAGTGATTGGTACATTTGTTGCAGGGGTTCTGGTATCCTTTCTGTTTAAGGGATACTTGTCACGTAAAGCGGCACGGATGGTTGACGAGGATTTGTAAGAGATTATTTCAAAATAAAAAAGGCTTTCTCAAAAGTAGAGAATTCTACGGATGAGAGAGCTTTTTTTCACGTATGAGAAAATATATATTTGGGGCCCTGCAAAGTACCTGAGCACGCATCGAAGCAAAGCCCCACTTGTGGGAAATGAGGTGTACCAAGAGAAATGGGAAAGAGCTCTAGGCTCTCTCCGGGAGACTGTCATCTCTAGTTAGACAAAGAGTGAACGGCTGATGATAACCAGCAGGAT
>DOJM01000515.1:1599-2935 GCA_003529225.1 Paenibacillus sp. | reverse complement strand
ACTCATGTTCATTCCCCTTTCGGTGTGTGTTGTACTTGTGTACATCGTATTGTATGTGTGGAGAGAGAAGCATGTATAGGCCAATGCCGGAGGCGTCCAGAAAAAATCAGCCCCGCAGAAACGGAGCTGATTATAGGGAATATGAAAGATTTGTTAAGCTTTTTCCAAATCGCGAACGCCTGCGTATACAAGATCAAATAGATCTTCAAGCTGTTCTTCCTCAATACAAGAGAAAGCAATACGCAGATCTGTTTCACCGAGAGCGATAGTGCCCAGTCCGTAATTATGGATCAGGTGAAGCCGAAGGGCTTCAGCCGAAACGGTGTGAAGCTTGAGACACATAAAGTAGCCGGAGTTAAAAGGATAATACGTCCATACATCATCACCGTATTTGCCGCTATCGAGCAGCGCTTTTACTTTATTCGCCCGGCCCTTCATGATTTGGAACTTCTCTTCCTTCTGTTCTTCGAATTGTGGAGATTTCAGTGCATCCAGTACGAAGGTCTGTGATGGGTGTGCACCGCTGGAAATAGTGGCGCGAATGATGCCTAATGTTTTTTGCTCCAATGCACCCAGCAAATCCTTGTCCTCCGAGGCATAAGTGATGAAGCCAACACGGAAGCCCCAGACGAATTCTTCTTTGGTCGCACCGTCAATTTTGATTGGAAGCACACGTGGGTGCAGATGGGCAAGCTTACCGAACAATGATTCCTTTTNNAAGAACAGTCCGAAGTAGGCATCATCACTTACGACAACCACGTTAATGCCTTCCTCAGCCGCACGAAGGATAGCTGCGACGATTTCATCGCCTTCCTTAATCCCTGGAGTATACCCTGTAGGATTGTTAGGGAAGTTCAGCAGAACGATCGCTTTTCCGCGTTCTTTTTGAGCTAGTAGCGCTTCTTCAAGACCCGCACTGTTAAAGGTCATTTCTTCTGTGAAAAGCGGATAGTTAACGGTCTCCCCATGGCGGCGAATTCCGAAGGTTAGTTCATAGTTTTCCCAGTTCTTATCTGGGTAGATGATAGCGTCACCTGGCTCAGCGAAGAGGTCAGCGACAATGCTAAGCCCATGAGTCAGGGCGTTGGTTACAACAGGATTGCTGATGGTTTTATCTTCTAGCGATGGATTTTCGCGCAGCATCTTTTCACGCCATACAGTACGCAGCTCTGGTTTACCTGCCGGAGGGGCATAACTATAAAGATCCTTAGGGCTGTAAGCGGAGAGTTTATCCTGGATGACGCCGAGGTGCATAGGCACGCCACCTTCAGTAGCAATACCGATGGTCGCGTTATATTTCTTGGCGTGAGCTCCTGCTTCAGCGGATTGGCTCAGG
>DOJM01000515.1:0-1564 GCA_003529225.1 Paenibacillus sp. | reverse complement strand
ATATACACTATACGTAGCGCTTATTTTGTACGAGAAACTGGTTTATCCGTATCTATTATTCGGAGTGGTAGGGGCAGTATTTCTTCATCATTTCAATGGTTTCTTCATCACGTGGATGATTTCTTTCAGATAGGCCGGAAATGACCCCAGAACGTCCTTCTTTTTTTAGATTCTGCCCAAACTTAAACTTCGCCGTGACCTCATCTGGGGTAATGCGTACAACCGCGACTCCCTTTAGACGGGGACGATATTTAGGGTCCTCTGCATCTATCTGATTATAGCCACCCTCGGGCTGGAGTTTTTTCATAAATAAGGAGAGTACGATGGCTTTTTCACTAATGTCTTCGACGGGCTCGGCAGTGCCATAGGCGGTAACACTTTTAAAATACGCGGTTGCTGGGCAGGCCATNNGTAAAGCAGACCTTCTGCTGATTGCGGATCGCCTTCATTTTGCCACCAGCATGACTGCCGTGGAAATAGAAACACCCACCTATATATACAAAATTCAGCGGTGTCACCCGCGGTTGCCCCTGTTCATCGCTTGTCCCGAGAAAACCGAAGCTCATTCCATCTAGAAAAGAGACCAATTCTTCCTCCTGATCTACTTGAAATTCTTTTCTGCGCATAGGGTTCACGTCCTTTTTCTTATTGTGTAGAGCATTTGCTCCGATTGTAGATGCTCTTTCAAGAATAGTAGAGTGATTGACAATTAAAAAGGACCACTTAAGATAGTTTTTAATGGACCACTTGCTGGCCAAGGAGGGAAACAATGAACATTACGCTGGCATTCGATCAATATCTGGCGATACATCGTTACAAATATTTAGCGTTATATCATGCACTTCGCGCTGGAATATTGGAGGGAACTCTCCCGGGTGGCACTCAACTACCGTCTACACGAAGTCTGGCTAAGCACTATGACTTGTCGCGCGGATCGGTCTCGCAGGTGTATGAAATGTTGCTCGCTGATGGTTATGTAAGGACGGTGACTGGACGGGGGACATTCGTATCAAAAGAAAGCTTTGTTTCAGCTTCTGGAGATAATAAGCGTGAAAATGTGACTTTGGGTAAGGTGGCAGATGCTGCTGGGGGAGGCCCTGCATCTGAGAGAATGATCCCGCTTTCGGCATGGGGAGAACGACTTCTCGCGCACCCGACACCCATGTATGAGCAGAGTAGCAAGAATGTAGTAAGCTTCCTTAGCGGCGGTATGCGGATGGAGCATTTTCCTTACGCCGAATGGCGCAGTGCGCTAACGTATGCTGGAGGGAAGGAAGGCGGATTGCTGCAAAGCACTTGTCCCCCCGAAGGAGATGAAGGGCTTCGCAAAGCTATCGCTGCGCATCTGCGGATTACCCGCGGGATTCGTGCCGATGCAGAGCATATCGTATTGTTTAGCGGCTCGATGCAAGGAATTGTAATTTTGACACAGCTGCTGCTGGATGCAGAGGGTTCAGCGGTCGTAGAGGATCCGGGCTTTCATGGGATTCGCCGTGCGGTAGAGATCAATAGGGGACGACTGCTGGTAGGAAAGCTGGATGATAGCGGTCTAATTCCGGAGGAT
>DOJM01000160.1:6236-7453 GCA_003529225.1 Paenibacillus sp. | reverse complement strand
GCTTCAGGAAAGATATCGCTTGACGAGACACGCTCTCATTATCCATAACCACGTGTTGCAGCGATGCACCCAGTGCAGTCTCGACAGCCATTTCCAGCTTCTCCGGGACGGAGATGAGTTCAGCAACCGCACCATGCACACCGTTAAGCTGTCCTTTACGGGCCCCTTTGAGGACTTCCTTAACCCCAAGCATAAAGCCATCGAAATCATCCTGCATTTCTTTCATGGTCTCGTGACGGGAAACTTGTGCTTCCCGCTTCTGTTCCCACTTTCTCAGACCTGATTGCGTCTCTTCAATCAGCTTCTGACGTTTACTAAGTTGTTCACTTTCAGTAATATAAGCACCACGAAGATTGATTAGTTCTTTTCCAAGCTGGGCAATCTTGTCTTTTAGCCCTTTCTGGCTAGCAGACAACTCTTCATGCCGTGCAGTCCATTTGCCGCTTTCTTCTTCACTGCGGCTCATACGGCGTTCCAGGTTCTCCTTCTGTTGATCCGCATAACGAATTTCGTTACGTGCATTCGCCATAAGGTTCATTAACTCCAGGAGAGCACTTTTCAGTTTCTCCTCCTGGCTCTGACTAATACCGTCAGCGACACCTTCGAGTCTTGCTTCTTCCGCTTCGATCTGTTTCCGAAGCTCAACAAGCTTAAGCCGGGATGCTTCGAGCTTAGCTTCTAAATCTCCAAGCTCACGTTGTCGATCCGCAGAACGCTCACCTACAGAACCTAATGTGAGCATTAACTGTTCACGGTTACTCTCAAGATTACGCTTGCGTTCCTTCAACACTTCCCCGTAACCTTCGCTCTTCTCATAAGCCTCACTATAACGGAGCAATTGTTCTTGCTGCTTCTCGATCTGTTCTTCTAACGCGCGCAGTTCAGCACGTCCGCTTTCCAGCTTGGCATCATGGGCTGAGACAACTGTAGATAACTCCAGTTGCTCATCCTTTAAAGTTTCGAGCTTAGCGTTGCCTTCCTGCCAAGCTGTGTGAATACCTTCAATCTGATGCACATAGACTGAAATTTCCTGATGCTTCAGTTGTTCCCGAAGCTCTTTAAAGCGAATGGCCTTCTCCGATTGATCCTTAAGGGGACCAATCTGATCCTCAAGCTCACTAATCAAATCGTGAATACGAAGCAAGTTTTGCTCCGTGTCGTCAAGCTTCCGACTTGCATCTTTTTTGCGTGATTTATATTTTACAATACCCGATGCC
>DOJM01000160.1:5964-6194 GCA_003529225.1 Paenibacillus sp. | reverse complement strand
CTCACGCCCGATACCGGTATCCATGAACAGCTCTGTGATATCCTTCAGTCGGCAGGATTGCTTATTAATTAAATATTCACTCTCACCACTACGGTGAACACGCCGAGTCACTGTAACTTCGCTGAAATCCAGTGGAAGCGTGTGATCCTCATTATCGAGCGTAAGTGATACTTCACCATAATTCACAGCTTTACGCGCGTCACTACCGGCAAAAATAATATCTTCCATCT
>DOJM01000160.1:5491-5821 GCA_003529225.1 Paenibacillus sp. | reverse complement strand
GCGCACAAATTCCATTTCTGTTTTGTCGGCAAATGATTTAAAACCAGCTAATTCTATCCGTTTCAAAAACATACTTGCCTATCACCTCTGACCCATTATACCATAGCGTTTATTCGCCTAAAATAGCTTCAAAATGAAGCTTGGCTATTCTTTCGAAAAAGAGCAGCAACGGTCTGAGCTCCGCCTAAACGCCGGTATTCAGACCTTTGCTGCTCTCCTCCGCTTGTCCACATGATGCAAAATTCAGGCACCATCTTCTTTCAGATGCAACAGTGCAGCTGCTGCAGCCTGCTGCTCTGCTTCCTTCTTCGAGCGGCCGCTCCCTTTACC
>DOJM01000160.1:3973-5468 GCA_003529225.1 Paenibacillus sp. | reverse complement strand
AGTGAACGGTTAGTCATTAACACTTCAGAGACGAATTCACGCTCATGCGCGGGTCCCCGTTCTTCAATGATCCGATATTCCAACGTACCCATATTGTGCTGCTGAATTAGCTCTTGCAGTTCCGTCTTATAATCGGTCATCTGCATTTGCAGTTTCCCATCCGTCTCCACAAGTGGAAATACGTGATTATCAAGAAAAGACCGTACAGTTTCCAGCCCTTGGTCAAGATAAAGCGCTCCCACGAAGGATTCGAACACATCAGCCAGCAGGGCCGGGCGAGTACGTCCGCCCGNNTACATAACGGCCAAAACCTAAACTCTCAGCGAACTTAACCAGCGAAGGCTCGCACACGATAGCGGCACGTAGCTTGGTCAGTTCCCCTTCAGGTCGATCTGGCAACAGATTGTACAAATATTCAGAAACCGTCAGCTCCAGTACAGCATCCCCTAGAAATTCGAGACGCTCATTGTCCTGATGCTGATTAAAACGGTGTTCATTCACATAGGATGCATGGGTAAAGGCCTGCTTCAGAAGCACAGAATCGTGAAATTGGATTTGAAGTTGCTGTTGTAACTGCTTCAGTTCTCCTTTCACCGCGCTGTCCCCTTACTGATTATATTTTTTTAGAATAACTGTTGCGTTATGTCCCCCGAATCCAAACGAATTCGACATTACAATATCAAGATCCGCTTTACGTGGAACATTTGGTACATAATCCAAATCACATTCCGGGTCCTGGTTGTCCAAATTAATCGTTGGAGCAATCATGCCCTTTTGCAAAGAGAGTCCGCAGATAATAGCTTCTACTCCACCAGCAGCACCTAGAAGATGACCTGTCATGGATTTTGTTGAGCTAATAGCTACTTTATAGGCATGTTCACCTAATGCTTTCTTAACAGCAGCCGTTTCTGATCGATCTCCTACAGGCGTTGAAGTACCATGTGCGTTGATGTAATCAATATCTTCAGGAGAGATACCAGCATCACGGATTGCCATCTTCATGCAGCGAGCTGCACCATCCGGATCCGGTTCAGTCATATGGTGAGCATCAGCGCTTAGACCATAGCCTATTACCTCAGCATAAATCTTCGCTCCACGTTTCNNTCCCATAACGAAACCATCGCGATCTACATCAAACGGCCGACTAGCCTTCTCCGGCTCATCATTACGAGTGGACATCGCTCTCATTGCACAGAATCCTGCCATTCCTGTTGGACGAATGGTCGCTTCCGAACCGCCGCAGATCATAGCATCTGCATCTCCACGTTGAATCAGACGGAATGATTCCCCAATGGAATGACTTCCTGTAGCACAGGCTGTCACTGTAGTCGTATTCGGTCCCTTTGCACCGAGGTTAATGGACAGCTGCCCAGAACCCATGTTAGCGATCATCATCGGGATAAAGAACGGGCTAACCCGTTTCGGCCCTTTTTCAAGCAACAGATTATGATTGTCTTCCCAAGTACCAAGACCGCCGATACCCGAACCAACAGAT
>DOJM01000160.1:0-3949 GCA_003529225.1 Paenibacillus sp. | reverse complement strand
TCTTCACCGATCTTAAGTCCACTGTCTCTCAATGCATCTTCACCGGCAGCCACTGCAAATTGTACAAAACGGTCCATTTTGCGGGCTTCCTTGCGGCCAAAAAGCGCCTCAGGATCAAAGTCTTTAACTGATGAAGCAATTTGCGTAGTGTATTCACTGACATCAAACGTTTCAACCATCGATACACCTGATTTACCGCTCATCAGATTATCCCAGAACGTCTCCAAGTCTTTCCCCAGTGACGTAATTACGCCCATCCCGGTTACAACCACTCTATGATTCAAACACAATCACCCCATCTATAGGCTGTATACATTATATTCAGTACTTATATACTGCAGATTATTACTATATGAACAGCGATCACCGCATCATTAAAGCTTCCGCGGTTCTGTTATAATCCCTATAAAGCTGCACATGGCAACCTTTAATCCATCTTTAATGCTGTATAAATGAGGAGAAGCCCCGCCCAAGTTGGAACGGGACTCTCAATCATATGACTCTAGGTATGAGATTGTATGTACTTCACAACTTCACCCACGGTCGTAATCGTCTCTGCATCTTCATCAGAGATTTCCATGTCGAATTCATCTTCCAATTCCATAACCAATTCTACTACATCAAGAGAATCAGCACCTAAATCATCTTTGAAAGACGCTTCTAATGTTACCTCAGCTTCATCGGCACCTAAGCGGTCGATGACAATGCGCTTTACACGCTCTAATACATCGGACATCCGGTTCACCTCCTCTTTTGGTATTATACGAGATATGAGGTCAAAATACCATAGACCGCAAAAAACGCTTTCCTGATCCCTCACATTTCATCTTTAAAACAGTGTAACTTCTCCCAAGCGTAAACGCCTTCGGCGTCCATATAAGGACGGTANNCGAGAAATATAAGGATAAAGTATAGTGTGAAACTTATACTTTCTTATATTTTAAAAGGAGAATTACATATACATCCCGCCATCCACGTGTAGTGTCTGGCCGGTCATATAAGCGGCGCCTTCTGAAGCCAGGAATACAACTGCCATAGCTATCTCTTCAGGACGCCCAAGGCGAGCTAGTGGAATGCCCTTCTCTAGCTCACTGCGAACCTCTTCAGAGAGCTCACGTGTCATATCTGTATCAATAAACCCAGGAGCAATACAGTTGACGGTGATGCCCCGCGAAGAAAGCTCACGAGCCGATGCCTTCGTTAAACCGATGACACCAGCCTTAGCTGCAGAGTAATTAGCCTGCCCAGGATTTCCTGTTACACCCACAACCGAGGAAATATTAATGATTCGACCGTAACGTTGCTTCATCATCGGACGTGTAGCTGCCTTAAGGCAGTTAAACACACCTTTCAGATTCGTCTCGATCACTTGATCGAACTCTTCCTCTTTCATGCGCATAATCAGATTATCTCTGGTAATACCGGCATTATTGACAACAATGTCAATACGTCCCCAGGTATTAAGAACCTCTTTTATAAGGCTCTCTGCCTGTTCACTATTGCCGACATCTCCACGGAGCGCAATCCCCTCCGAGCCAAGCTCGGCAATACGAGCTACAGTCTCGTTTGCCGCCGCCTCACTTCCTGCATAGTTCACAGCCACCTTTACGCCGTGTTCTGCAAGAGCAAGCGCGATACTACGACCAATCCCACGTGAGCCGCCAGTTACAAGGGCTGTTTGGCCCCGCAATGCTGAGAACATAGTCTAATCCCCTTTCAATCATGATGCTGTTGTTTAAATGTTAAACCATTTCTTACAAAACAGTTTGGACACTTTCAAGTGTATTAATGTTGAATACTTTGACTGTTTTGTCTATTTTGCGGATGAGACCTGCCAGAACACTGCCAGAACCAATCTCAACAAAAGTGTCTACACCATCCGCAATCAACCATTCAATACTGTCCTGCCAAAGCACAGGAGAATACACCTGACGAACAAGCAATTCGCGAATTTCTTCGGGATCTGTTACTGGTGATGCAGTGACATTAACGATGACAGGTACATTTGGAGTATTGAAGGTTACTTTCTTCAGCTCTTCTGCCAAACGATCTGCAGCAGCTCTCATCATAGAAGAGTGAAAAGGTCCACTTACTTCTAGCGGAATTGCCCGCTTGCCACCAGCTTCTTTAACACGCTGCACAACACCATTAACGCCTTCCTGAGATCCGGAAACAACGATCTGACCTGGACAGTTAACGTTAGCCAGTTCTACAACACCATTCTCTTCAGAGATAGTTTGGCATAATGCTGCCAGTGCTTCACGTTCAGCACCAAGCACTGCCGCCATTGCACCTTGGCCTCCTGGAACAGCTTCTTCCATGAAACGGCCTCTCAAGCGTACAAGTGTTACAGCATCTTCATATGACAACACACCCGCAGCTACTAGTGCACTGTATTCACCAAGGCTATGACCAGCAACATAATCCGGCTTCAAACCTTGTTCACGTAGAGCTTCAAGATAGGCTACGCTTGCTGTAAGAAGCGCTGGTTGCGTGTTTACCGTTTGCTTCAACTCACTGTCCGGTCCTTCAAAAATCAGCTTGCTTAGTGGAAATCCGAGAACTTCATCCCCTTTCTCGAACACTGCACGGCTGTTTGGAAGAGCATCATAAACATCCTTGCCCATTCCAACGGCTTGTGCTCCCTGACCGGGAAAGACGAAAGCAATTTTACTCATAAGTATGAACTCCTTCCCGTATAACGGTCTTAGCTTCTTACCAGATCAATACAGATGCGCCCCAAGTCAAGCCACCGCCGAATCCAACCATCAGGACGGTGTCGCCTTCTTTCATACGTCCTTCTTCCGCCGCTTCAACAAGAGCTAGTGGAATGGAGGCAGCCGAAGTATTGGCATATTTATCAACATTGATCACACATTTCTCTGGTGGCAAATCAAGACGCTGCATAGCGGATTGAATGATACGAATATTCGCTTGGTGAGGTACGAACAGATCAACATCTTCCTTACCCAGACCAGCTTTAGTAAGCACACGTTCTGTAGCTGAGCCCATTACACGAACTGCAAATTTAAATACTTCACGGCCATTCATATAAATGAAATGCTTCTTATCTTCAACGGTTTGCTGAGAGGCAGGTAAGCGCGAACCGCCGGCTTCTAGCTTAAGCAAGTTCCCTCCAGAGCCTTCAGCACCCAGATCAAAGGATTGGAAACCACGACCTTCTGGAACCTCACCAATGATAACTGCACCTGCTCCATCACCAAACAAGACACAAGTATTGCGATCCGTATAATCTGTGATGCGGGATAAAGTATCCGCACCTATAATAAGTGCATTGTTGTACATTCCGTTCTGAATGAATCCAACCGCTGTAGCTAAGCTGTATACAAAACCAGAGCAGGCTGCTGACAAATCAAACGCCGCAGCGCCTTTAGCACCCAATTTATCCTGCAAAATGCAGGCTGTAGAAGGGAAAGCACTATCAGGTGTTACTGTTGCAATAATAATAAGATCCAAATCTTCGGCTTTCATTCCAGCGGAATCAAGTGCCTTGAGTGCTGCTTCATACGCTAGATCAGAAGTTGCCTCGTGTGGCGCAGCAATATGTCTCTCACGGATGCCTGTCCGGCTGACGATCCACTCATCGTTAGTCTCCACTATTTTTTCCAGATCGCTATTTGTCAATATTTTCTCAGGTACATATTTCCCAGTTCCTATAATTCCAACCGGTCGCAACTGTCTCATGTCGTCACTCACTTCCCGCTAATTTCCTTGGATATACTTGGCACAAGATCGGCTTGTAGAGCAATCCGCGCTTGTCTTACCGCATTCTTAACTGCATTTCCGTCAGAAGATCCGTGGCCCTTAACTACCAATCCGCTAAGACCGAGTAGTGGGGCACCACCGTGCTCTTTGTAATCCATTTTACCCTTTAAAGCTCTAAGCTCCGGCATCAGCATAGCCGCGCCAAGCTTAGTCTTCAGCGAAC
>DOJM01000431.1:5264-5531 GCA_003529225.1 Paenibacillus sp. | reverse complement strand
TTTGCTTGAAATGAGGAGGGGGTTCTTTTGTATTCATGACTTTTGTCCTTCAGCCCACATGTACCCCAGTCCGTAGACGGTCTTGATATATTTGGGCGATGCCGGGTCGTCCTCAAGTTTAGCTCGTAATCGTTTGATGGCTACTGTCAACGCGTTTTCATCGACGAATTCGGCATCTTTGCTCCAGATCTTGTCTATTAGTTGTTCTCTGGTCAGAATATTACCCATATTCGTCACCAGCAGCCGCAGCAGTTTTTGCTCAGTTTT
>DOJM01000431.1:0-5111 GCA_003529225.1 Paenibacillus sp. | reverse complement strand
ACTCCATATCATTGGCGGTGAGAAAAATAATGGGTACGTGTGAGGTCTTGCGAAGTTGCTCGCAATAATCCAGCCCACTGCCGTCCGGCAGATTGATGTCCAGAATGATGAGATCGATAGGGTAAACTTCAACAATATGCTCAGCCGCAGCAAGATCGTAAGCTTGGTGGATCACCACATCGTTTAGAGAAAGAGTGAGGGCAATTCCTTTATTTAAGCTGCGGTCGTCTTCAACGATTAGTATGTTCACGGTAATTCTCCTTTGTTTCTGGGATTAAAAATACTAGGACAGCTTCATTACAGTTTAAAAGAATGGTTCTATATAAGACAATAATATATCTTGCTTGTATCCCATTTATAGGTGTGTAGGTTGGTTATCTCCTACAGCTAGCCCAACAGTGGTCTGCAGTCGCACAACTACCTCGACTAAGGTCCAGTACCAAAAACCGTCGTTGGTCTGTTTTGAAAGTCTGCGAATTGCTCTAGAATAAGGCTATAAGGTTAAGGACAACGAAAGGCGGTGAGAAAATAATGCAAAGAAGACAAGGAAACGGGTTAGCGGTAGTGTTGATTGCGATTGGTGCAATAATGTTGCTCGGTTTAGCGCTTCCTCTGATTCACGGAGTTTTCCGACTACTGTTTCCAGTATTGCTGGTTGTTCTCGGGTACTACGGAATTAAGAGTGGACGCAAGATCATCGGTTGGGTACTAATGTTCATTGGTGTCATGTCCCTGATCGCGAAGCTTTCCTGGATCATCGGACCACTGCTAGGTGTGGCGTTGATCGTATGGGGAGTGTCAGCTTTAAAGGGTAGAAGAAATGGTACTTATTAAGAAGGATTGTACTTAAACAAGAAGCAGGGAGGGAGCAGGAGATTATGAGTGTTTTTCGTCGCATGAGGGATATTACAGTAGCTAATCTAAATGAACGTCTAGAGCAAAGCCAAGATCCTGTGAAGCTAATTGATCAATTTCTACATTCAACTCGCGAGGAAATCAGTGAAGCTGAAAGATTGTATCAGCAATACGCTTCCCATACGAAGCAATTGCAGCAGCAAGTGAACCAAGCGACTGCCATGAGAAATAAACGTGAGGAACAGGCGTTACTCGCATTAAAAGCGGGCGAAGATCATCTGGCAAAGCTGGCTTTGCAGGAAAAGATCATTCATGAGGAAAAGTTGGAGCAGTACAGCGGGCTACTTGAACAAAGCAAGNNGTTTGAACTTGAAGGACAGCTGAATGAGCTGAAAATAGAGTATCAGACAGTGTACAGCAAACGTCAGTATTACGCAGCACGGATGGAGTCGCTAAGACTGCAGCAACGTATGAACCAAAGAGCAAGTGCTTATGGTAACGGCGGTGATGTTCCCAAAATGTTCGGACGTCTGGAAGATCGGATGTCAGATTGGGAATTAGAAGCGAAGAGCTTGCGCGATGTACGTCGCATGGGACAGGAATATACGGTGCAAGCAGGTGAGACTGTAGCAACCGTACTCGAAAGAGAAATGGCTCGCTTAAAGGAGAAACTGAACAATGGTGGAAAGGAGTAGCGCTATGAGTCGATTATATCGTTCAACTAGAGATAAAGTGATGACGGGTCTTGCAGGTGGATTATCTGAGACACTCGGTATTGATTCCACGCTATTCCGGATTCTGTTACTGGTTAGCATTCCGTTTACAGGAGGTGCCGTGATTCCAGTGTACTTCATTGCAGCGCTGGTTATTCCGAAGGAGCCTACGCATTATAATCCTTTCGGACCAGGCCCTGGTGCACCGGGTGGCCCATTCGATGGTCCTTACTCAGGTAGACCGGAACATGGACACGGACCGCATGCTAATGGCGGACATGGACCTTATGGACGCCAACCTAACTACAATCCTAATTTTGAGAAGAACAGCGCATCATATTCAGCTCCGGATTCCGGTTTGGATGCGATGATGAAGGATATCGAGAAGAAGGCTCTGCAAAAAGAAGTAGAAGAACTTAAACAAAAACTGTCTAAATATGAGAAAGGGGAATTGTAAATCATGGGAGTATTTCAAAGAATTAAAGATATGACTAAAGCGTCGGTAAATGACTTGTTGGATAAGGTAGAGGACCCAATCGTAATGCTTAACCAATATCTGCGCGATATGGAGGCTGAAATCCACGAAGCAGAAGTTACAGTTGCCAAGCAAATGGCGAACGAACGTCGCATGAAACAACGCGTGGAAGAAGCAGCAAAAATGTCTGCACAACGTGGAGCACAAGCTGAATTGGCACTGAAAAACGGCCAAGAAGAAGTGACTCGTAAGCTGTTGGAAGAAAAAATCTACTTCGATCAAAAACAAGCGGAATACAGCGATCTTCATGCTCAAGCTGAAGTGCAAGCGAAGGAATTGGTTGGGCAGCTGCATGATATGAAGGATGAATTCTACAAACTGCGCAATAAGCGTAACGAGCTCGTATCCCGTGCTCAAATGGCTAAAGCGAAGAAACAAATGACGCAAATCAGCAGCGTACACTCCATCGAAAGTGGCAGTGCGTCACTCGGATTCCACCGGATGGAAGAGAAGATTATGCAGCTTGAAGCAGAAGCAGATGTAATGCGTGCACCTTACAGCCCATCCGCTGCCTACACTAAACCAGTCGATGTTGAGAAGCAACTGAAAGTGGATGAGCAACTGGCTGCACTAAGAAGCAAGCTGAATGATACACCGGCTGCTCCTTCTTTAAACAAAAAAGAAGAATAAATCCTGTTCCTAAAACTTAAGTAGATATGATATGCTGGACAAGAAGAAGCCATACGGTATGGATCTCCATACCGATATGGCTTTTGTAGCGGCTGGCTATAATATATTGATGAGTGTAGTTTTGCTTACGAAGATAGTTTTGCTACGCAAAACTTTTAGGAGGTGCGAAATGGATAAACGAAACCGTTTGATTGCCATCGGACTGATCGGTGTTGGCTGCATGATGATTTTTGGTAGATGGCTCGGCTTTTTCTCCATTGTCGCGCTTCTATTCCTGCTCCTAGGGGTCTACCGTACGACGTCAGGCAAAGTGAAGCAGGGTTATAAGCTGCTTGGAATTGGCGCTGTGTTGCTTTTGCTGGATCATTTGGTGCTCGTGCTGGGGATTTGCTTGATCTCACTGGGGATGTTTTTTACTAAATCCAAAAGAGTTCAGCGCAAGGAAGGGTTTATGCAGAAGCAGAACTTTTCATCTAGATTTGACTGGGATCGCTCACCTTGGGTGATGCATAGCCTCAGCTCATGGCATATCCTTGGAGAGGCCGATCTTGATCTTTCACTGGCTATGGCGGAGCAAAAGGAAACGGTTATGCTGTTTCAAGGAATCTTTGGTGATATGGACATTCAATTGTCAGATGATTATGGTGTAGAAATCGAAGCCTTTGTGCTTTTTGGATCGATTGAATTCGGTAATGGGCGCGATACTGGTATGCTAAACCGTCTGAATTGGAAGTCCCCTAACTATGAGAGTAGTGAATACAAGGTGAAGTTTAGTGTGTCTTATTTGATGGGAGATTTGGATGTGCGATTATCCTGATTAGTTTGATACAGAAGGGAGGGTCCCCGTATGGATAAAAAGAACAAAAATATGATGTCACGCAGTATGGGTGTGGGGGCTCTGTTCTCTTTTGTCATGCTGCTTGTGATATTGTACACCATGTATACATATGGCTATTTAAAGCCTTTTGAAAGCTGGATGATTGGATTACGCACGGCATTTACTCTAATTCTGCTGCCAATGGGGTTCGGGGTTGGCTTTGGTTTCTATCAGAGCTTTCGAGTAAAGCGAAAGTTGGAACGCCTGAGAGAAACTCTCGTATTGTGGGAGAAGGGAAACTTAACGCTATCTATGCCTGACTTGGGTGACGATGAGCTGGGAAGGCTCGGAGAACAATTGGGCCGAATCAGCGGAAAATGGGAAAATCAAGTGACAACGCTGCAGCGATTGTCTACAAATAACGCGAAGCTCGCGGAGCAAGCACGAGTATCTGCTATTATGGAAGAGCGTCAGCGGCTTGCACGTGAATTGCATGATGCTGTCTCACAGCAGTTGTTCGCGATCTCTATGACTGCCACGGCTGTAGGCCGGACGCTGGAGAAGGATTTTGACAAGGCGCAACGGCAAATTGCACTTATTGAGGAAATGTCTGCTGTAGCTCAGTCAGAGATGAGAGCACTATTGCTACATTTGAGACCTGTTTATTTGGAAGGTAAGGGTTTAGCGCAGGGGCTGCAGGAGTTGATCAAGGAACTTAAGGTTAAGGTCCCGATTGAAATCGTGTTCGAGATGGACCCTGATGTACAATTGCTAAAAGGGGTAGAGAATCACTTATTCCGTATTGTGCAGGAGGCAATCTCCAATACACTTCGTCATGCAAAAGCAGAAAAGATGGAAATCAGGCTGCATCGGCGAGGAGATACGGTTCGTTTGACGCTCCGTGATGATGGGATCGGTTTTGAATTGGANNNNGAGGTTCCATTCAGTTTATTACCGCTCCGGGTAAAGGAATGCGGATTGAAATTACCGTTCCGTTAGTCAATGAATAATAGGAGGAAAGAGTGACCATGGAGATGGAGGAAGCCATTAAGGTATTACTTGTAGATGATCATGAAATGGTACGGATCGGACTAGCTGCTGTTCTGGGGACTGAGGATGGAATTGAAGTCGTAGGTGAAGCTGGAAGTGGAGAAGAAGGTATCCGCCTGGCACAAGAGTACAATCCGGATGTAGTCCTGATGGATCTCGTGATGGATGGGATGGATGGGATTGAAACGACCAAACAGTTAATGAAGCAGTATCCGGATATCAAAGTCATCGTGTTGACAAGCTATCTGGATGATGAAAAAATGTATCCGGTGATTGAAGCGGGTGCGTTCAGTTATCTATTAAAGACCTCACGAGCTAGTGAAGTGGCGGATGCCATACGCGCTGCGGCAAGAGGCCAGTCTGTACTGGAGTCACAGGTCGCCTCTAAAATGATGAATCGTTTTCGAAACAATGCAAAAGGTGAATCCCCAGCGTATAAAGAGCTTACGGAGCGCGAGATGGAAGTATTACGTCTGCTGGCGCAAGGTAAATCGAATCAGGATATAGCTGA
>DOJM01000429.1:4298-4581 GCA_003529225.1 Paenibacillus sp. | reverse complement strand
GGCAGTAGCAGAAGTTATGGAGGAAGCCAGAGCACAGATCGGCCTCCGCTATGCCGCAGATCTATAAATAGAATGGGGAGCAGCACTTGAAGACTTTTAAAAAGGTATACATTGAAATAACAAGCGTCTGCAACCTGGCCTGCAGCTTTTGTCCACCAACCGCCCGAACGAAGAACTTTATGAAGCTCGATACTTTTAATACGATATTAGATGAAATTAAGCCACATAGTAATCATATTTACCTTCACGTAAAAGGTGAGCCGTTGTTGCATCCCAAGATTGG
>DOJM01000429.1:3916-4209 GCA_003529225.1 Paenibacillus sp. | reverse complement strand
AAAGGGTTCAAGGTCAATATTACTACCAACGGTACGTTAATTCATAAGGCAGGCCCTAAGATTCTCGGCAAACCTGCACTACGACAGATGAACTTCTCTCTGCATAGCTTTGACGGGCATGAGGGATCTGAGAACCGCGAAGGATATTTGTCGGAGATTATTTCTTTTGTACGGGAAGCCTCCGCGCAAGGGGTCATTATTTCCTTCCGGCTGTGGAATTTGACGGAGGATAATCTGACCAATCTGGAGAAGAACCGGAACCGTGAGACCCTTGCTGTGCTGGAGGAAGCCTT
>DOJM01000429.1:2501-3808 GCA_003529225.1 Paenibacillus sp. | reverse complement strand
AGGTTGCCCCACGGGTGTATCTCAATCAGGACCATGAGTTCCGTTGGCCTGCACTGAATGAGCCGGAAGATGACGGAAAAGGGTTCTGTCATGCGCTACGCAGCCAAGCGGCAATCCTTGTGGATGGTACCGTTGTACCGTGCTGTCTGGATGGTGAAGGAGTCATTAACCTCGGAAACATTCATGAGACTCCGTTCTCAGAAATCGTAGAGGGTGAGCGAGCGAACAATCTATTTTACGGGTTCTCTCGTAGAGAGGCGGTAGAAGAGCTGTGCCGCAAGTGCGGATATCGGCAACNNAGAACTGGGACATGGCTATTTCATGAGTCCTGGTTCTGTTTTTTAATTAACGGGAGTGTATATATAATAATAGGTCTTTATAGTCTCCACTTTGGAGCGAAGGAGGAGCATATGCTGAAATCGTTGGAAGCCATCACCTTATACCGTGAAGGAATACAAGATCATTTGGAGGATAACCTCTGGCTGAAGTTTATTGTCCAAGCCGAGGAGCAGATTGTAAATTTGGAGCGTGTGGAATCTCTGGAGGAGCTGGACTACAGGAATCCCGTGCTGGATTATGTGGAACGCAGTTTGCAGCTGCTAGACCAACTTCCCCGTTCGATTTGGATCAAAGAGCTTGTGGAAGAAACATTAATCTGGTCAGAAGTAGCTAAGGGTGGCACATTGAAGGAGCGGTTACTTTGGCAGGAGGAAGGCATTAACTGTTATGTACATAACATCGGCTCCGCACAGTTATACGGGAAACATTTGAGTGGTACGGTCTCTGAAAAAAGCGCACTGGTTCATCGGCTTATTGAAACCCATGGACTTATAGGACAGCAAATCCGTGGGGAGGTGCCTCCGGAGGTAAATAAGCCGCTTCGTGATCTTGTGNNCGAGGAACTTGAACGCTTGCTGACCGTACTCAATCATTGCATCATCGGAGCTGTATCTCCCGAGCTATGGCAGAATGTAGAGCATGAAGTGAAACAGCTTGTCATTCTGATTGCATCCGGTGAACTTGCTAGTCCAATGCCGATGAAAGAAAGACTGCGCAGAATGCGGCTAGGTCCGATCTCTAGAGGAGAGGATTTCACTACGGAATGGGCAAAGCTGACACAGGAAGGCTTCCATGCGGAACGGTTGGAGTCTTTAAGTAACACTATCTTCTGGTATGTGGAATCTGCAATGCAGACCTTCTCGTTGGAGCAATTTCTGAAGGTGATGGTGCTTGCAGCTCAAAGGGCTCAGAATGAACCCCTACGCCATATCAGCTTCGAGCAGGTTATGAACAGCATTTACTATGAC
>DOJM01000429.1:0-2461 GCA_003529225.1 Paenibacillus sp. | reverse complement strand
TCTAATGCTTCGTCCATATGCTAAGGAACATCTGCCAGACACGGTGTTTTTTCAGTTCCAATTCTCGGCAGCGGCAGAGAAGCTGATCGAATTCTGTATGGAAGCTGAAAAATCACCCTTGTATGAACGTGCTGTATTGCTGTTATTCGATCTGTTCGAGCTACGCAGGGACGCCTTCGACCGTTTTCATAATGAAGATACCTACTTAAGCCAAATGAATAATACAGCAGATTATAAGGCGGTGATTCTGGAGCATGTCATTGGGAAAAAAGTGCTGGATATCGGCCCGGGCGGCGGTGTGCTGCTGGATTTGCTGGAAGAGCGGATGCCAGAGGTTACCCCTATCGGCATTGATATATCGAGCAATGTAGTGGAAGCTCTGCGGCAGCGCAAGCAACGGGAAGGTCGTCAGTGGGAGGTCCTGCAGGGAGATGCGTTGAACCTTGAAGATTTCGTAGAGGCTGGAACGGTGGGTACGGTAATTTTTTCTTCGATTTTGCATGAGCTATATTCTTATGTGCCGCTTAATGGTAAAAAGTTCAATCATGACACCGTCTCGGCCGCCCTGCGAAGTGCTTTTGATGTATTGTCAGTGGGCGGGGTTATCATTATCCGTGATGGGATTATGACTGAACCCACAGCATTGCTGCGGAAAGTTCGTCTTCTGGAGGAGGACGGTATGGCGTGGCTGGAGCGTTATGCGAAGGATTTTGCTGGACGTCAGCTTCAGTATCAGAGATTAGGGGAAGAAGAAGTACTCATGCCTGTTAATGATGCCATGGAGTTTTTATATACGTATACCTGGGGCGAAGAGGCTTACATTCATGAAGTACAGGAACAGTTTGGTTATTTTACCCCTACGGAGTTTGCCTCATTTATTGAACAGACTTTAGGAAAGCAAGCGAAGATTGAAGTCTTCCGGCATTACTTGCAAGAAGGTTATACCGAAGCGCTGCGTGATAGAGTAAGGTTCATGGATGAGAGCGGACAGGAAGTGGCCTTGCCGGACAGCACCTGCTTTATTGTGATTCGGAAGGAATAGTTGAAAGATATCATCATCTGCATATAAAAAAGCAATCGGCAAACCCTTTGATGTGGTGGAGGTCCGATTGCTTTTTCTATATAAGAATATTGTCTTTGTTAGATTAGTATTTCTAGCTGTGACTTTTCAGAATCTTCGGCTAAACGCTGAATTTCTTGGTAGGTGGCTAATTTCTCAGTCCGTTCCTGATCTTTAATTTTATCTCCGGTGTCTTTTATGGTATCGCCTAACGTTTCGTTCATTTCCGATATCCTATCTTCGATTTTGGATAACTGCTCACGTTTGGCTGTTGCAGAATGAGTAGACCGAGCTTCATCCAGTTCGATTTCCTTGGTCAGAACTCTTGCCTCGCCATGCATCTTGGAGTGAGTAGAAGAAACTACCTCCATTTGTGAAGCATTTTGGCTTATAGCAACAATCGTATTCAATCTTTCGTTTTGTATCTCTTGCTCGGTTTTAGGTTCATCCGATGGATCTTCTTTTTGAGCTTTTTCTAAGTTCTTTTGTTGCTCTTCAAAGGTGTACTTCGCAATTTGTTGGTCAATCGTTTGGAGCTGTTTATCGAATTCCTTAAGTTGATCTTGAATTGAATCAAGGTTATGTGAGTTTTTGGTAGTTCTTTCAATTAGGCTGTTCTTACTATCGATGATACTCTGTTTTTGTTTAAGTAGTGAATCAACCATTCCGCTCATTTTTGATTGATTTTGAAAAGCTGCTTTTGCAGATTTGCTTATCGATAAGTGGTCTCCACTACCACTTGTTTTGCTGTTTGAATTGATGGTTTTATCCTTAGTTTGGTGACTAACAGCTACATTAAGTCTCGTTCCCATAGCAGAGGTCATACTCGTTATACGCATGGCTCATTCTCCTCCTACGACGATAAGATCTATCTATAGTATATCGGTAGATGAACAGGAAGAATTAATAAAGAGAGCCATTAGCTAAGTCGATCAGCAAGATGTCAACGGGACCCCTTCCTAAACTCCGAAGGCGAGCATTTCATCGCTCTGCGAAACACTTTAATAAAATAGCTCACATTATCAAATCCGACCTCGAGCAAACGCTGGGTTGTACGGTCCATAAATGCCACTCCTTTCGGATAAAACATCAGAATAGTGTTATAAATGAGCTATATAGTATTAGTCTTGTTCATTTTTTATCGGTATAATGCAACTATAAACACCAAATTGAAGGGTGGCAAGTACACAATGAAATTTACTGATGGTCTCTGGCTGGTGCGTGATGGTATCACGATTAACGGCGCAGTTCAAAATTATGTTGTAGAAAAGACTCCAGAAGGATTAACAGCAATTACTCAAACAACTCCAATCACAGGACGTTCAGCAACGCTGAATTCAACCCTGCTTAATGTAAAATTTCATTCCCCGCTTCCTGCTGTGGTAGGGGTTAAGATTATCC
>DOJM01000449.1:9918-11681 GCA_003529225.1 Paenibacillus sp. | reverse complement strand
CGCTTAATGTGAGTCTAACCATTCCTAATATGCTGATCGCCAATTCTTCAACCTATGGCCCCTATTATCCTTGGGTACAACCGATGTTGGCTATGATGCCGCATGGTGATGACACGTTTGGGGCTTTTAATTTACCGTTCGAAACGCTGATGATGGTAGTGGGCGGTAGTTTTATTGTGTTTTTTGCGGCAGGACTAATCTCCTTTTATCGTAAAGCGGTCTGATTTACAGCGATTCTTATAAATGCCTTCTCCATGGACATCCAGAGCTGGTTTTCATATAATTGAGGAAAACACTCAGCAAAGCTGACTAGCTGGTGGAGGAGGCGATAGCATGGAGCCAACGGCATTAGAAGATTGCGATAACACATGCAAGGGTTCGGAGCTTGAACCGGAATCCATTGCATTGATTCTGCCTGACCGAGAAATAACGGATAAAATGGCAGAGATGTTCAAAGCGTTGGGTGATCCCACACGAGTGCGGCTCATTTACGCTTTGTCCCAGAAAGAATTATGTGTACACGATTTGTCCGTGATCCTTGATATGGGACAATCTGCGATATCCCATCAGCTCCGTTATTTACGGAATTTGCGAATTGTGAAGCGTCGTAAAGAAGGAAAGACGGTATTCTATTCGCTCAACGATGCGCATGTAGAGCAGATTTTTCTGCAGACACATGAGCATGTCCGTCACGAATAGCTAGGTATTAAGTGGTTTTTTTACGCAAAAAAAAGAGGGAATTCCAACAGCCGTTTCAGGCGTTCGGGATTCCCTTTTCTTATTAACTTATTAACTTGTTAACTTATTAATTAGATTGATTTAGGTTACCCGATAGGGTTGGTTTTCTAAAAGATAAAGCCAGCCAGACACATTGAACAGCGAGCACCAGGAGAATGGGTAGATCGATTCCTATATATTCGCTTGTATTATCGTTACCAACAAACTGAATCAGATTATGTACAAAATGAAACAATATCAGCGGTAGAATATTATTATTTTTCAGCATCAATAAGGCCAACACAAAACCGATCAGAAGAGCATATACGAGCTGTAGAAGGATTTGCGTTATGTCAGTACCAGATAAGGCATTAAGCAGGTGGGTAATAGAGAATAGAATGCTTGAAGTGATTACGGCTGTTTTAGCACCCTTAGTGAGCAAGACCTTGAAAATCAATCCGCGGTAGATACTTTCTTCCACAAAGGCGACCAGTAGGGTGAAGAAGATGAAGAATAGTACCTCAGACGTACTGATCTCACGAAAACCTTTAAAGGATATGGTGATCAGGACGGCAGCTAGAGGCGCATAATAGATCCACTTCCCAGAGGATATGGTATTCAGAGGACGGAAGCCAAGATCACTCCATTTGNNTGAAGTAGACGATCAGTACAAGCGCGATTGGAATAAAGGAGATTAGTACAGGGGCGGTATACGAAAGCTCTTTAATTGTAGCGTAAGTCCCGGCGGCAGATACAGCTAAAAGTAACAGCACCTCAATAATAACAACGGTCCAGACAGGGTGTTTCTGTGAAAAAGAAGACGTCTTGGCTAGCTTTGACATGGTCTACATTCATCCTTCCTCCTGTGTAATTTAGTTGCCAATCCATCTCGAGTGCGATCATACATGATTTACCATATTTTCACGAAAAGATCAATTTATTTAATTTTTATGGGTACGGAGAAAAATGGTGTATATCACGTATTGACCTTCAAAAATAAAGGGAATATAATAGCAATGAGATAACATATGAACAAGTGCTCATAT
>DOJM01000449.1:8031-9836 GCA_003529225.1 Paenibacillus sp. | reverse complement strand
AGAAAACGGTGAAGGCACTTGAGCCCCATGTAAATGTAAGAGAGAAGACTCAGGGCAGTCGCAAGCTGCAGAATAACAGTAGTCATATGCATGGAGAGGATCACAAACATGGCCATGAACACGCTCATCAGACTGTAGACGAACACAAGCATGATGATGCTGATGGTCACAACCATGGCCACAGCCACGAGCATGGGGAAGGCGATACCCGTAAGATTCTACTGCGGTTAGGTGGCGGTGGGATACTCGCGCTTGCCGGAATATTCTTACCGGTGGAGGGTGTAGTAGAACTGCTGATTTTCTTAGCAGCCTATCTCATCGTGGGGAGTGAAGTTGTCTGGCAGGCGGTTAAGAACATTATCCGTGGTCAGGTGTTTGATGAGAATTTCTTGATGGCTCTTGCAACCATCGGTGCTTTTGCGATTGGTGAGTATCCTGAGGGCGTAGCGGTTATGCTCTTTTACCAAATCGGAGAGTTGTTCCAAGGTCTGGCAGTAAACCGCTCACGCCGATCTATCACTGCACTTATGGATATCCGTCCCGAATTTGCTTACCTTAAGCTTGGAAATGATCTAAAACGAGTCTCCCCAGAGGAAGTAGCGATCGGTGATGTGATTGTTGTGAAACCGGGTGAGAAGGTACCTCTGGACGGAACGATCCTTGAGGGAAGCGCCATGATGGATACATCAGCACTTACCGGGGAATCTGTACCGCGTTCGGCTGGACCGGGAAGCACAGTATTAAGTGGGTTTATTAATCGGAACGGCGTTATTACGATGCAAGTCACACAGACCTTTGGTGAATCAGCCGTATCCAAAATTCTGGAGTTGGTACAGAATGCTTCAAGCAACAAAGCCAAAACAGAGAACTTTATTACTAAGTTTGCACGGGCTTACACACCTATAGTAGTGATCACAGCTGTTTTGCTAGCTGTCGTTCCTCCGCTTATGATTAGCGGGGCAACCTTTTCAGATTGGATTTACCGGGCGCTTGTATTCCTCGTAATCTCCTGTCCATGTGCGCTTGTGGTCTCGATTCCACTTGGTTTCTTCGGAGGGATTGGTGCAGCTTCACGCAGTGGTATTCTGATTAAAGGAAGCAACTATCTTGAAGCATTGAATGATGTGAAAGTAGTTGTCTTTGATAAGACCGGAACATTGACTAAGGGGCAATTTAAGGTTACAGGAATTTATCCGTCAGGTGGCAAGTCTAAGGATGAATTGCTGCAGACAGCTGCTTATGCGGAGAGCCATTCGAACCATCCGATTGCTGAATCGATTCGAACGGCTTATGGAGAACAGATTTCTAAGGAAGCGATCTCGAATTACAACGAAATCTCTGGTCATGGGATCGAAGTTTCGATTGAAGGCAAAACCGTACTTGCAGGTAACGCGCGTCTGATGGAGCGAGAGGACATAGCTTATGAGGTGCCAGAGCAGAGCGGTACAGTTGTTCACATCGCGGTGGATCATCAGTATGGGGGTTATCTGGTGATTGCTGACGAAGTGAAGGAGGACTCGCAGCAGGCTATTCAGAGCCTCAAGAAGCTTGGCATCCGTAAAACGGTGATGTTAACTGGCGATGCTTCTTCTGTAGCTGAAGATGTTGGGAAGCAGTTAGGTGTAGATGAGGTACACGCGGAGCTTTTGCCGCAGCATAAGGTAGAGGCCATCGAGAAGCTGGATCGTGAAAAGTCACATCGCGAGAAAATTATTTTTGTCGGTGATGGAATTAACGATACCCCAGTACTAGCTAGAGCAGATGTTGGGATCGCAATGGGCGGACTGGGCTCCGATGCTGCGATT
>DOJM01000449.1:5585-7943 GCA_003529225.1 Paenibacillus sp. | reverse complement strand
CTCTTTAGGGTATTGGTGTTATTTACCGATCCCCAAAGAGCGTTTTTTTCGTTTGCAGGAGATTAAATGCTGTCTTCCAAGTGTAGACTCTCAATGCCTGAGCGAACAATGCTGCAGGAGGCGTTGAATTTCTCCGCTTCTCCGGTGTTTAGGTTAAGCTCCAGTAGTTCTTGAATTCCAGTGTTGCCAATAATGGCCGGTACGCCGGTACATACACCACTTTGCCCGTACTCTCCATCCAGAATTGCGGATACGGCAATGATCTTATGCTCATCATTCAGAATGGAACGAGTAATGTAAGCCAGTGCGCTGCCAATACCGAAATGTGTGGAGCCTTTTTTGGTGAATATCTCCCAGCCCGCATCTTTAGTCTTGCGGGAGATATCCTCCAGATCCAGATGCTGGAACCGCTCGCGATGCTGATCCATAATTTGTAGGATGGGCTTGCCGCCAATCGTCACATGTGACCAAGCTACAAACTGGGATTCACCATGTTCTCCAAGTGCGTAGCCGTTAACGCTGCGCGGATCTATGGAGAACACATCAGACAGTAGTGTCTTTAGGCGCGAGGAATCAATGGAGGTTCCTGTACCAATAATTCTGTGGCGAGGCAGCCCTGATATTTTCCATACCATATAAGTGACAATATCGACTGGATTAGCGGCGACTACGAATATTCCATCGAATCCCCCAGCCATAATGTTGGTGATAATTTCTCTAGTAATGACTGCAGAGGCTTCCAGGACGTCAAGTCTTGTCTGCCCTGCCTTTGGATTAGCGCCGGCGGTTAGGATAACTACATCCATTCNNCAGTGTGAGAGATCAAGTGCTTGTGCCATAGCGCGGTCATAGGTGCGGTCGATCATCATGATCTCGTCGCAAATGGCCTGATTGACCATGGAGTAGGCGCAGCTGGAACCGACCATCCCGGCACCGACGATGGCAACTTTTCTTGATTTACTTTTCAATTGCCTTGACCTCGCTTTCTATTGTTAGGTATGCATTTATTTTAACGTATCCCTCCACAAGTTACCTAACATCGGACACAGAAAAATATTTTTACTTCAAGATTCATCCACGTAAGAAGCCATCTCAATCGTATGAATTGAGATGGCTTCTTAGAATAACAATATATACTTAAGACTATAGGGACTGTTCCTCCGAGGAGGTCATAGCTTTATAACGTTTGTACATAAAGAATCTCCAATGAAGAATCATTCCGAAGGCCAAGATGAAGAATAATCCACCGGACTGAGGGATACTAACATAACTATTAATAAATTCATGAAGTAAGGTGCGAACAAGAAGAAGACCCAGCAAAATGAAAGCAAAGCTCTTAGAACGCTGAGCATAGACTTGCCCATCCCGTTGTTCGAAGTTTGTGCTGCGTATTAGAGGATACGCGAAGATGAACCAGCCGATCAGAAAGGCGAGCGCTGCCCACCACAAAGGGAACCTAACTTCAGGTACAACGAACATGGCAAAGCCGGTAGACATCCCGAGAGGTGGAATCCATATTTTTCGAATGGTAACTGGGCGTACACTAGCCTTTAGACGAATAAAAATAACCATCAGCGCCATGAACAAAGCTCCTAAAGTGGAGCCGATATGTAGAAGTGAGGGGTTAATGCTACCCATGATTCACGACCTCTCTATGATATAAGTCTCTTGAGTCTTCATTATAACAGAAAAACGATGGCAGAACATTGAAGTATAGCCGAGTATAGAGGGAAAACACGAAATAGCAGGTCAAGGCTAAACCGCCTTGACCTGCTATTTCTTACTAATTAATAAGTAGCTCAATGGTATTAGTTCAGCCTAAGCCTATGAACGGCTACGTCCACTTGTTGAGCGAAGAATAAGGCTGACGATAAAGATCAGAACAATGGCCCCGATCAAAGAAGGGAAGAAATAGAAATCACTTACTTTAGGTCCCCAACTTCCCAGAAGCACGCCACCGAGCCATGAACCGATAATACCTGCAATAATGTTACCAATTACCCCGCCTGGAATATCTCTGCCCATAATCAGACCCGCTAACCAACCAATGATCCCACCAACAATTAACATCCATAAAAAACTCATGTTACTTCAACTCCTTCGTTTTGTTGTTTTCGATGTCTACTATTAACCTTGCCAATCATGTTTAAACCATATGTAAAAACTTACTATTGCCGGGAGAGTCAGGAAAAGGCCTCAAAATTGAACTCGATAATGTATTACAACTATAAACATGCTATAGTGAAAAAATATTATGAAATACTGAGTAAGTTGCTATCAGTAAAGGGTAATTAAGAAGTAAATAAAATTTATACAAACAAAGGAGTCGCTACTATGGAACGGCCTAATGAGGTATTT
>DOJM01000449.1:1957-5535 GCA_003529225.1 Paenibacillus sp. | reverse complement strand
AGCAAGATTACATATTCGTCTCTAATTATTCCGGCGGCAATGCCAATGTATTTCCTGTAAATGAGGATGGTTCGCTTCAAGTCATGTCTGACCAAGTGAAGCATGTAGGTTCAGGGGTTCGTGAAGATCGTCAGGAAGCTCCGCATCCGCACTCCGTCATTCCGGACGGTAGCGGCAAGCATATACTGGTTTGTGATTTGGGACTGGATCAAGTCCTGATTTATCGCCTTGAAGAAGGCAAGCTGTCTAAGCATCGGGAGATTAATCTCCCACCAGGTTCAGGCCCCCACCATCTAGCGGTACACCCTTCAGGACAATGGATTTACCTGGCGAATGAACTAAACTGTACAGTAACGGTATTTGCTAATGATGAGCAGAATGGAAACCTCAGCATTTTACAGCATGTTAGCACGCTTCCAGAGCAATATAATGCGGGTAGTGACGATACAGCTTCTGATATTCATGTATCGCCATGTGGTAAATTCTTGTATGTCTCAAACCGGGGACAAGACAGTATCGCCTTGTTCCATATTGAGGGTTCAACAGGTCATCTTGAAGCGGTAGATTGGCAGGTTACAGGCGGACGTACTCCGCGTAATTTCGCCATTATTGGTGGCAAGCTGCTCGCTGCGAATCAAAATAGTGATATTATTACTTCGTTCTCCATCGATAGTGACAGTGGCAGATTAATTCCTACAGGGAACGAGCTGAAGATAAAGACACCGGTCTGTATTCAAGCCTTGTAGGCTGGGAATAGGTTATTGTATGTTTCAATATTAGGGGCTATTCCCCGGAATTCACCCAAATAAAAGGCCTTCCAATCAGCTGTACATGTGCTGAGGGGAAGGCCTTAAAATGGTATAATGGCAAGTTACCTTAAAACATATTTCGAATTCCTAGATCGTAAAAGCCAATGTCATCTAGCATGATTTTATCTCCCTCGGCTTTAAGGTAGAAGGTGATTTCCGTCAGGTTCTCAGGCTCTAGCTCAGGTTCTTCCTCTTGAAACTGTTCGAACGGCATCTCATAGGTTTGAAATACAGCTTCGGACAGATCACCGTACTTCCCATCATTAATCCGTTCTTCAAGCCATGGGAATAATGTAAACTGAGTTTGCGGCAGTGGAAGAATATCCATTACCTCACTTAGCGGCAAGCGTGCTGAGGTATCATTTTTGTCGGTTAACTCAACCTCTACATTGGGAGGTAGCGGAATACTTAGTTCATCTTTGATATCACCATTGAGGTTTGCTAAGGAAAATGTAGGGCCATCTGCGTCTGAAAGGGCCATTTCAGTAACAACACTGTCTTTAAGCTTAATGTTGTAATAAGCTTCTTCGTCTTTTTTGGCTGTGCGTTCAAGAACGACACCATATGTGGCTTTGCTCTTCGATTCACGATCCTTCGCGAGCTCTTCCGACCAGGATAATCCGGAAGCTTTTGCTGTTCCGAGATTAACGGTATTCTTGTTGCGGTCCTCGTCAAATGTGGCTACCGGCCGATATCCCCCATCCTGGAATCGATTGTAGTAAGTGGTCTCCGGTAACCATTTCAGTCCACTGCGGTAATCCCGGAACAAGCTCTGGTATTCGTCTTTTCCATGCAAAGTGGTCTCCAGAAAAGCTGACACATACACTTTAGCAATTTGCCGCTGCTTGTCTGCTTCCATAATTTGCGCTCGATTTAAAAAGAGGCCAGCAGGTAATGTCTGATCATACGCGCCCCAATCGCTGTTGAATTGACTGTGATTGGCGTCCGCAATATACAGCGAGCTTTTGAAAGCAGAGGAGTCTTGAAAATAGGAAGTACGTATATACTGCCGATCACCATAGAAATCATGTACATCCCCATCACGAGCCCCTTGCAGAGTCAAATAGTTGACATCCTTGAGACGGGCTTGCTGATCGTCTATCGTTTTGTCCGTAGGGGCAAGGGCGATTACAGAGGCTATATTAAAACGATCTACTGCCTTCATCACGGGATCATTTTTGAACCAACGTTCGGCGTCTGCTACCATAGCAACCGCTTGTCCTCCACNNCAGGGCGGTTTTTGTGAAATCTATTTTTTGATAAAAAGGATTGTCTGGTTCATCCGAGAAAGCTGCTAGCTGTTCCAGGTGTTTCAGAATGATCCAGGTCCGTACTTTGAAATCATTGTCCGGAATACCGGACCAAGCAGAATAGTTCAGGAAATTCTCATCCAGGGAAATTGCGATAAACCCCCGGCTGGCCAAGAGGTCACCGAGATAAGCGTACCCTCCGTCAGGGTAATCTTCCATCATATGATTTCCGTGCACCATCAGAACTACCGGATAGGGACCTTCGCCCTCAGGCATCCATACTCGGCCGTTAAGTGGAAGTGCATTATAATCGAATCCCCAGAATAAAATGCGGAGTTTTGACCAATCCTTAATATAAGCAGAAGCATCTACTGTAGAAGAGATTACATTTGTATCCTTGCCGTATTCGGTCCGATGCAGATCCTTACCGCTGGCATAAGTGAAGGTCTGATAGGCTTGATTGCCAGGTTGTGCTGGACTTGCGGCAGCCAGTGGAATCACATCGGAATCACTGATATCAATGGGTTCCAAAGCAGGTAGCTCCTGCACTCCATTTGCCAGAGCAAGTTGGGAAAAAGTCACCGTAATGGTAAGCAGAAGTCCCATGGTTATTCTTTTGCTGCGAAGCAGACCGATGGCTAATCCGCCCAATGCACCTAATACGGATAGAAGAACAGCAATGAGAGCCGCAGCTTCAATCTCAAAATCTGCGTAATATAAGATTAGTAGAATCGCTCCAACATCGCTCAATACACAGCCTGCGAATAGTCGTGGGATGCGCAGTCCGGTCAACGCGATCAGTACTGCAATGATATTGCTGGCAATGGCCAGCAGAATGGTACTCGTGCCTGCAGCAAGTGCAATATCTGTTGGCACCCCTAATCCAGTGGGTATACCTAATACGGCAGTGGTGAAGGCCAAAAAGCAAACGATCCAAAGACCAGCGATTGCTGTCCTCCAGACCGTTGTATCATAACGGTAAGTTCCCCTAATCCTTCGTCTAATTTCTTGAGTCATTCTCCTATGAAGCCGTGGTCTTACCGGCACAGGGACATACTCTAAGTCCATACCCATGATTCTCACTCCCGACATTAAGCGGTAATTTCTCTAGACCATAAGCTGTAGCAATAATATTACTTTATAGCATCAATAACAAGTGGATCTTACAGGAACCCACACCAATGCCAATATAGCGGGGGACTTGAATGATTCCTTTGTCATTGGCTGGAAAAAAAGGTTTGACACGGTTAAAGGGTTTCAGTATTATATCCATATAAACCGACTAAGTAGATAGGAATAATTGAAGAAAGTTCTTACCGTACAGACGGAGGAACGCCTGCATTAGNNGGATAATGTATAACGTGAAACGTATACCTTCTTATATTTTAAGAATGAAATGATGGCAAGAAAAACATGGGGGAGTGGAAATGATGAAGAAAACAATGAATAAAGGGCTTCTTGTAGGATTTACCTTGTTGCTGACGGCAGGACTTACTGCTGCTTGCGGCGGCAATAACAA
>DOJM01000449.1:0-1950 GCA_003529225.1 Paenibacillus sp. | reverse complement strand
GGCAATAGTGCTAGTTCAGCAACAGACACACCAGCAACAACCAACACAGCGGAAGCCACGAATGCAGCTGAAGCTACAAAAGCACCATCTAAAGATCCGGTAGAACTGCTCAACGTGTCCTATGATCCTACTCGTGAGCTATATGAGAATTATAATAAGGCTTTTGCAGCTTACTGGGAGAAAGAAACGGGACAGAAGGTCACGATTAAACAATCTCACGGTGGATCAGGTAAACAAAGCCGTGCTGTGCTTGACGGTCTGGAAGCGGATGTAGTCACACTGGCCCTTGGTTATGATATTGATGCCTTGCAGGAAAAGGGTCTTATTAATGAAGGCTGGCAAAGTAAATTTGATCATAACAGTTCACCGTACACCTCGACGATCGTATTCTTAGTACGCAAAGGAAATCCAAAGGGAATTAAAGATTGGCCGGATTTGCTCAAAGAGGGCGTAGAAGTGATTACACCGAATCCGAAAACATCAGGTGGCGCACGTTGGAACTACTTGGCGGCGTGGGGTTACGCGCTAGACCACAACAATAACGATGAAGCTAAGGCTGAGGAATTTGTAAAAGAATTGTTCAAACATGTTCCGGTGCTGGATACGGGTGCGAGGGGTTCGACGACCACTTTTGTAGAACGTGGAATTGGCGATGTACTGATTGCATGGGAGAATGAAGCTTATCTTTCTGTAGAAGAGCTTGGTCCAGATAAATTCGATATCGTAAATCCATCTGAGAGCATCCTGGCTGAACCGCCGGTAGCGATAGTAGATAAGGTTGTGGATAAAAGAAATACGCGTGAAGTTTCTGAGGCTTACTTGAAATATCTCTATACGGAGGAAGGACAAAAAATCGCGGCTGAGAACTACTACCGTCCAACGCTAGAAAGCGTGAAAGAACAATATAAAGATAAGTTTCCAGAAATAAAGCTCTTCACATTGGCTGATAAATTCGGAACCTGGAAAGAAACGCAAGAGAAGCATTTTAACGATGGCGGGATTTTTGACAAGATCTATGTGCCGGGTGCTAAATAACAGATTAACTAAACGAAAATTTTACTTTTGTTAAAGAGATTTGTCCCTAGTAAGGGGCTGATCGGCTAACCTGCCGAAGGCGAGAAAGGATGAATAGGGGATGAATGTCACCGCAACGACTACAGCTGTATCGGCGACAACAAGGCGAAAGATACTACCCGGTTTTGGGATAACGATGGGGTATAGCGTATTATACCTTAGTCTCGTGGTACTCTTGCCACTTTCAGCGCTATTGTTCAATTCAACGGGGCTGTGCTGGGCGAAATTCTGGGATGTAGCTACCGATCCGCGTGTATTGGCTTCGTATCGTGTCAGTCTATCTACGGCAGCGGCTGCTGCTTTTGTGGATACTATTCTAGGTCTCTTGCTGGCGTGGGTGCTGGTGCGTTACGAATTTCCGGGCAAAAGAATATTTGATGCGCTGATCGATCTTCCGTTTGCTTTACCGACAGCTGTAGCTGGTGTTTCCTTGACGGCTCTTTATGCCACAAATGGCTGGATCGGGGCGTGGCTTGAGCCGCTGGGATTAAAGGTGGCATTTACTCCGCTTGGCATTACCCTTGCCTTAATGTTCATCGGGATACCGTTCGTCGTGCGAACGGTACAGCCGGTGCTGGAGNNGAACCTTTCGTTCAGTAGTACTGCCTGAGCTGTTCCCGCCGTTGTTAACAGGCTTTGCTTTGGCATTTGCTCGTGGTATTGGCGAATTCGGCTCTGTCGTGTTCATCTCCGGTAATATGCCGATGAGAACGGAGATTGCACCTTTGCTTATTATGTCCAAACTGGAGCAGTATGATTACGCTGGTGCTACCGCCGTTGCGTTGCTCCTGCTTCTCATTTCCTTCTTAATGCTGTTAGTCATTAATACGCTTCAGCGTTGGGTGCGTAAGACTTCTCGGTAGGTCTTTAGGTTTT
>DOJM01000447.1:473-2678 GCA_003529225.1 Paenibacillus sp. | reverse complement strand
GGCCGAGTTCGGAGACGAGCGCTTCCACCTGAGAAATACTGAGTCTATCGCTGCCCATGGCTACCTCATAGACATCGAAGATATCTTCATATTTATCTACTGAAAAAGCGGAGGCTTGCATCGCAGCAGCACTTGCCATCTTCAGCTTGTTCTTGATGGCCTCGATCATATATTCAACATTTTCCTGACTAGGTTGTGTTAAATCCATAGGGTTATTAACATCCTCTCTGTACACTGATTCATGTATTTTACCATGATTGTGAGCTTGATCACCATTTTTTTGTCGGGCCCATAGAAATCATGTTAAATTAAAGGCATGAAATCAAAAATATCATCGAAGGGAGGAAAGGTATTGGCAATTAGAGAACAGGGAAGCGGAAAACGAAGCAAAATGGACGATGTAGGATTAGTGTCCTTTTTTATGGAAATTTCAGCGCTGCATTCAGCAAAGGAAGTTACGTTTCTGTGTATCGGAACGGATCGATCTACAGGTGATGCTCTCGGTCCATTAACAGGCGGCAAACTTCTGGAATATGGCTTTCCGCACGTAATCGGTACGTTGCCATCTCCTTGCGATGCAGATAATTTGGTGNCCAGANTCGCTGAGATTCCATCTGAGCATATCATTATTGCTGTGGATGCTTGCCTAGGACCTCCAATAGCTCTTGGATATTACCTCGTTTCGAATGAGCCGCTTCAGCCAGCACAATCGGTGGGGGGATGCCTTCCCGCAGTGGGGCATTATAGCTTGGCGGCGATTGTAGATATCAACGGTCCCAAGCCCTATCGGACGCTGCAGACGACTCCACTACATAGAGTTATGGTTATGGCTGAACAAATTGCAGCCGCAGCAGCAAAAGGGTTTGGAATTGGGCGTTAAGAATAGGATGCCGGTTTCAAGGAGAGCTGTTTTGCTTAATAATAGATATTAGTTAATATATCTTAGTATTTTGGAAAGAGGGAAGCAGCCATGGAAAGAGTACGTTGTGACGGAAGCAATATTTGCTACAGTGATCAGGGGAAAGGCGAGGTTATTGTATTACTGCATGGCTTTTGTGGAAGTNNCTTAAGCAGCGACTACCGAGTGATTGCTCCCGATTTACGTGGTCATGGAGCTTCAGAGGCTCCACTAGGACCCTATACTATTGAACAAATGGCAGACGATGTTCTGGGCTTGTTAGATACACTAGAAATTTCTGAATGCACCATGCTGGGACATTCACTTGGTGGATATATTACACTTTCGTTCGCGCAGCGGTATGCCTCTCGATTGAAGGGCTTCGGATTAATCCATTCTACTGCATATCCGGATAGTGAAGAAGCTCGGGAGAATCGATTGAAAAGTGTCAGCAGGATTCAAAATGAAGGCATTACTCCTTTTGTGGACAGTTTCGTCCCAGGAATTTTTGCTAAAGCAACCGCTTCTGAATCACCGCAGCTGTTGGAGCGAGCCAAAGAAATTGGTTACAAAACGCCTCCACAAGGAGCAGCCGGCGCTGCACTGGCGATGCGCGAGCGTCCGGATCGACGTGATGTGATCACAGCTACCACGTTGCCGGTACTACTTGTTGCTGGCGAGCAGGATGGGCTGATTCCTGCGGAGCGCACCTTTACTTCGGATAAACCAAATATAACGCAAGCTACGATTTCTGGAGCAGGCCACATGAGCCTCTTNNCTGAACGGTTAGCTGAGGTTATTAAGGATTTCGCCCAAGCAACGGTTAGTATTAACAGCCATTCGTGATCGCTGAAATAATAATTCAAAAAGAGGCAGCTCCGCGTCAAAGTAACTGGCGTGGGCTGCCTCTTTTTAAGGAGACTATTGAAATTCAACAATGGATGGAACACTTAATACGACCGAAGGCTTCCTGAGGAACGGCATTTTGTGTCAATAAGTAGAAGGATTCTAGTCATTATTTTCTCGTAATTGCTTTAGTGGCATAGTGTAGTGCAATGGTTTAAGATAAATGAATAAAACATATATAATACCTGGATACAAAAGCTTTACAGTTACAGTATGGAAAAGGGGGAAGTTCATGTTCCGAAGAGACTATATTGTCCGAATGATCGAAGATATGACGGCGATGGTTGCCAAGGTTCTAACGCTAAAGCAAGAGCGGAAGACAACGGAAGCCTTATGGGAAATTGATGAGCTATTGAACCGACATTTTCCGCTGAACTCACGTCTTTTAAATTCACTATCTG
>DOJM01000447.1:0-461 GCA_003529225.1 Paenibacillus sp. | reverse complement strand
GATAAGCTTCAAGGTGTAGCTAAACTGCTTAAGGAAGAGGGCAGCATTTACGCTGCAAATGGCGATCATGACGCAGCACTATTCAGGAGTATGAGAGCACTGCATTTATATTTGTACGCAGATTTGCACGGCGCTGATCGAGAAATGCTGCAGATGACAGAGGATATTGATGAACTTCTGGAGGAAGTCAAAGCGTATCGTCTTCCGGCCAAGACGGAACGGCTGCTTCTAGTTTATAGGGAGTCAACTGGACATTATAGTAAAGCGGAGGACAGTTTGTATCGACTATGGGAGCAGGGGGATGATGTCTCACTGGAAGGTGATGAGCTTTACAGACGGCTGCTGCTTAAATCACCGGAAGAGTTGGAACAAGGCTCGCTTCCTATCCATGAAGTGGAACAAGGATGGAAAGAGTGGCGCCGGATCACAGAAGTTCGGAGGGAGTCGGAAGCCTAAGGAAT
>DOJM01000260.1:2711-3025 GCA_003529225.1 Paenibacillus sp. | reverse complement strand
CAAACCCATTAGGCTTCAAATCCTTAAGCACACGTCTTACCCCCGCCGATTCCAACTGAAAGACCCCAGTCGTCTCACCAGCACCTAGCATTTCATACGTGAGCGGATCATGATCTGGTATGGTTTTAAAATCTGGAACACTGCCACTCATTTCTTTAATCGAATTCATACAGCGCTCAATAATAGACAAGGTGCGCAGTCCCAGAAAATCCATCTTCAGCAGCCCGACACTCTCCAAATGCTCCATAGAGTATTGAGTTAACGCTGTACTTTCGTTGCCCTCTTGAAGGGGTACAGCATCAGTTAATGGACCT
>DOJM01000260.1:0-2556 GCA_003529225.1 Paenibacillus sp. | reverse complement strand
GTCTCCAGTGCTCTAGCAAGGCTGATGCCTAGTTGTCCTGGGATGAGCTTAGCAGCTTTGTCTACCTCGTTATAAGGTAAATTCAGCACTCTGCCCACATCACGAACCGCAGCCCGTGCAGCCATGGTTCCAAATGTAATAATCTGTGCCACATGTTCTTTGCCGTATTTCTCTACCACATAACTGATAACCTCATCACGGCGCTCATCACTAAAATCGATATCAATATCGGGCATCGTGATCCGTTCTGGATTTAAGAAACGTTCAAAGAGCAAATTATACTTAAGCGGATCTACATCCGTGATTCGTAGGGAATAAGCGGTAAGGCTCCCCGCGGAGGAACCCCGGCCCGGCCCCGTAGCAATCCCCTGACGATGACAATAAGCGATAAAATCCCACACAATTAGAAAATAATCGCTAAAACCCATATTCTCGATAACGCCAAGCTCATAGGCAAGACGCTTCTCAGCGGTCTCTCTGTGCTCAGGCGATGCCCAAAGCGTTGTGTCTATATACCGTTCTTCAAGCCCTTTAAAGCACAGCTCTCGCAAATAAGCAGCGGAGTCCTTACCTTCTGGAATTGGTGAATATGCTGGCAGAATATGTTGACCGAAGGTAAGCTCCAAATTACATTTTTCTGCGATCAATAGCGTGTTACCGATAGCTTCAGGCACATGCGGGAACAACGCTGCCATTTGATCACTACTTTTTAGAAACAGCTGATCTGTTCCGATCTTGAGCCGTTCCTCATCATCCACAGTTTTACCTGTTCCAATACAGATCAGAACATCCTGTACCTCTGCATCTTCCTTGGCTAAATAATGAACGTCATTCGTCGCTACAAGTGGGATCTCACAAGTCTTGGCAAGTGCGATCAGCTTCGGATTTACTCGCTTTTGCTCGGAAATTCCGTGATCTTGAAGCTCCAGGTAGAAGTCTTCGCCAAAAATCTCCTTATATCGCAGCGCAGCTTTTCGCGCCTCGTCATCTCTTCCATGCAATAGATGCTGCGGCACTTCGCCGCCTAGACATGCACTGAGGCATATGATCCCCTCCGAATGAGCGGCCAGAACCTCCATATCAATACGAGGTTTATAGTGATGACCTTCCAGATGGCCGATAGAGATCAGCTTCATAAGGTTCTTGTAGCCGGTTTCATTCTTGACGAGCAGAATCAGGTGATAAATCGGTTGATCTTTACGACTGCCTCGCTCACGGCGAGAGCCCGCGGTTAAATAAGCTTCACAGCCGATAATCGGCTTGATTCCATTCTCTTTACACGCTTTATAAAAGGGGATCGCCCCATACATCACTCCATGATCCGTAAGCGCCAGCGACTTCATGCCGTATTCGCCGGCCCGGCGCACGAGATCGGTAATGCGCGCCGCCCCGTCCAGTAAACTGTATTCGCTGTGCACATGCAAATGCACGAAAGGGCTCATCATCCCACTTCCTTCCTACTACATAAATCAAACATAAATAGTTGTTCAAAAAGTCCACTTTTGATCACGAAGTAACCCAAGAAGCTTACTCGACATCGAATATTGAATTCAGGCGAAACTTCCGGTGCTCACAAAAGCTTCCACTACGCTCCGCTCCTCAGTTTCTACCTTCTTTCAATCTTCTCGGTGCTGAAAACCGTACTTTTAGAACACGCACTATAAAGGTCTAGCTTGAGACTTACATCTCGTCATATCTGAGCGAAATGATTATTTATGGCATTCACAAGGGGGACACTATGAATAACACCACGTTGTACTTGCGCCATGCAGAACTGCTTCGTGATCAGGTTCCATCATTCCAAACCTATCCATTTCATCTGCCAGCCGTAAGAACACTGGATCGGCTTATTTTTCAAAAGCCAGTAACCTTTCTTGTCGGAGAGAATGGCACAGGGAAATCTACCTTGCTAGAGGGAATTGCTGCTGCGTGGGGCTTTAACCCTGAAGGCGGAACACTTAACTTCTCTTTTAATACTCGTTCCTCGCATTCGAGTCTCTATGAGTATTTTAGAATTGCTAGAGGGGTTAGACGTCCGAAGGACGGCTTTTTTCTACGCGCGGAGAGCTATTATAATGTGGCTTCCTACATTGATGAATTAGATGAACAACCTAGTTTTGGTCCACCTATCAAGAACTCCTATGGAGGCAAGTCTCTGCACGAGCAGTCTCACGGAGAGTCTTTTTTCGCAGCGTTCGTTCATCGTTTCGGAGGCCGCGGACTTTATATCCTTGATGAACCTGAAGCAGCTTTATCTCCTCTGCGCCAAATGTCTCTGCTGGTACGTATGCATGAGTTAGTGCAACAAGATTCACAGTTTATTATCGCGACCCATTCTCCCATTCTAATGTCCTATCCGGGAGCTGAGATTTTCCTTCTAGAAGGTGAGGGCATAAGGTCTGTCGCCTTGGAGGAAACGGAGCACTACACCGTCACCAAAGCATTTATGAATGACCGCCAGGGCATGCTGCGTGAGCTATTAGAGGATGAACAAGCATAAACGCCTTCGGCGTCCCTATAAGGATGGTAAGCGTTTAAGCGAGAAATATAAGGATA
>DOJM01000538.1:317-4079 GCA_003529225.1 Paenibacillus sp. | reverse complement strand
TCGAGCCATCGCCTTTCTTCACGATGCTCACTGACGTTCCCAACCAACTACTGTCTATAGCCAGCTTACCATCCGCTGGTGCCTTTACCGCTGTACCGTTGTTAACCGAGTAGGCGCTGTTTGGCGTCAGTCCGGTCAGTTGCTCAGCTGCATAGTCAATGATAGCCGCTGGTGCCGGAGCTCCCGTCTCAAATATTTTGGCGGTTATTCTATAATGATCAGCGTCCGTATTATCGGTTGTCACCAAGACAAGCTTGTCGCCAAATGTGGGATACAATCGGAAGCTTGGATAATATTCCACAGCGTACATCCAAGTGGCTTCATTGAAACCCTGCATAGCCACCGGAGCGGAATCCACCGGCTGATCCGTTGTAAAGACCAGTTTACCGTCATTGTCATAATAATTCAGGTAAGCATACTGCGTTCCCGACCATTCTTTAAAGTTGTTGTATGCATCATTGATGGCATCGGTAGAAGTGGGGTCCGTACTTACGGTTACAAATCCCGGATTTACACCATTCCTATAAATAGCAGCCGAAGATTCGCCTAGAGAGCCGCTTACTGTAAAATCACCCTTACTCGTACCGTTCTTATCATATAAAGAAACCGTTGATGTGCCGTTTCTATAGTTATATTGGCTGAACATGAAATTGCCATTGTTCAACGTGGATAGAAACAGCTGTTTTTCGTCCGTTCTTATTCCTTTATTAATCGTATTTAACAGAGTCCCACTATTACTAAATATTTTCAGATAAATAGTATCCGTCTGGGGTCCTACTCCCGAATTGTAAGCAACCATATATACACCGTCTCCAGCGGATACATTAGACATGCTCGAATTATGAGAAACCAGCAGTGTTTCGCTCGAAATCGGGTTACCCGTAACAGAGAACACACGCGTAGCCGTGCTAATATTGTCGTTTCGTTGCCAGGAAAAAGCTATATTGCCGTCAGACAATTCCGTTATAGAGACAAAGCGCGTGAGTGCCGGGGTACTGGCGGCAGAGTATGTATTAATCTGCGTCTGACCGACCACCTTTTGTCCGGACTGGTTTAGCACCATGAAATAGGCATTGGGAGTGTTCTCCTTAACGGTCCCCAATTGCAAATTGTTATCGCCGCTGTCGCTTTTATGGTAAGTAATCAGAATCCTTCCATCACTTAGCGCAAGCATATTCACATCAGTCATTTTGTAATAGGTATCCATTAAGTTACTTAGAGGAACATCCGTTTTAGGAGATCCTGTGCTATCAAATACTTTAAGAAAATAAGAATAAACGTAGGAATTTCCTTGATAAGCGAATGTGTTCAACACTATTGCGGTACTTCCGTCAGGAAGAACATCAACATCAGAAACATTCTTACCCGAGGCGTTTGTAACTGGAGGCTGAATGGGAAAGTCCACCGTTTTGGTGAATGAAGGTATGGCAGCGTATGCCCGGAGTGAAATCATTGGCAGCAGCCCAATGACTAAAATAAAAGCCAATCCAATCTTGCCTATCTTTTTTAACATCGCTTTCCTCCTTGTCGAATGATTATTCATATAATTGTTAACGCTTCCGTAATTGCAGTTACTACAGAAAAGCAGATTTCTATCCTATTATATCGACATTTCTTTGAAAAAAGTTTATTTTTAGACAAATAAAACTATTGAATTTCTAATTTAATGTATCTTTTGTCATATGTATTTTTGATTTAAGTAAAAACCCGGGATTTTCGCATAAACAGATTAGACTTGAATTCCTCATCCTACATCACCGAGTGAAAGTTAGAGTTAATAAAAAACCGAGAAAGAGCACTTCATTTATAAGTGTCTATTTCTCGGTTACCGTTTATATCCGTTATGTCAACTAGTTAGATTACTCTTCCATCGCTCTAATGGATTCATCCACCTTGACCATCATGGAACATTCGACTCTTTTGCGGAAGACGTCACAGCTGAAGTCATAGGTTCCGACCAAGGAACCCGTCGCGTGCAGTGCATTGGCAGGACAACCCCCGCTGCAGTAGAGTTTCGCCCAACAGTCCTTGCATTCCGGCTTCGAGTAGCAGTTGCTCTCTTTAAATTGACATTGCAACCCAGGCTTTGTGATGCCATCCCAGAGGTTTCCCATGCTGTATTCTTCATCCCCAACGAACTGGTGGCAAGGAAAAAGCTCTCCCCACGGAGTGACAGCAAGATATTCGGTTCCTGACGCCCAATTTCCAAGTTATCCCTTTTATGTTACGATATTTGTGTTTCCAAAAACTACATCGAAAGGGAGTTAAATGAATGGAAAACAAAATTATGAAGGTTATTGGCACTACTGCATTATCTATTTCACTTCTTACTGGAGTTGCTAGTGCTGTTTCGGCAAATGAAGTTACAACATCCAACATCGGAGATGAGGCAAGTGGAATTTCTCTTAGAGCACTTCAACCCAATACGCTAGATTGGAGTTTTTTGTATAATACTACTGCGAACCCGACCAACTCATGGAAAGTAGACATTGGATATCCGTTTATTAACTTGTATGCAAAAAATACAGGAACACAAAGTTATTATATTGAAGTAATGCATAAGACTAAGGGTACAATTATGTTTTATGTAGAAGTTCCAGCAGATGGAAAACCCCATAATTACATAAATAATGATTTTAATCCAAACGTTCCTTCAGGCGAGTATCAAATTACTCTTTACGGTGGAACATCCGCGCCAAAAGGAAATATTATAATGAAAGCTAGTAACACTCCTTGGAGTTAGCAGTCATTTGATGCTTTAGCGCCACAAAATAAAAAACAAAGGAGCTGTCCCAAACACAGGACGGCTCCTTTGTTTTTTATAAGGACGCTGCAGAACGAGGAGAAGGCAAGCAGGCCGTTTAGCTGGATGTTGTTCTTTTCAGAAAGACGGTCAATGGAGGGTTCAGCAACCGATGATCTCTTTTTAAAATCCCTTTGGCCCGGGGCGAAAGCGTGAGCTGTACTGACTTACGAACAGCCTGCACACTCTCTATGACATAGCCGTGTACGTGAAAGCGGTCAGCAATGCGAATCGCATCCGGAAAACATTCACTAATCCACGTGTGGTACATCTGAGCCAAATACATGACAACGGCTTTAGGTTTCAGCGCAAGAAAGTCAGAGTGCGTACGAGCATAAGTAGTAGATCCTCCAGTTTGCGTCCAGCCAGTACATCTAGCAGGGTTTCTCCCCGGAGATTATGGATGCCCATATTGTATATATGTCCTTTTTTGATCGCAAAGTCATCGATCCCCAGCACCAAGCCTGACGTCTACTCTGCTTCGTACCAGGCTTGTTTGGAAAGGCGCTCGCTTTCTGCTGGCAGAGCTTCCTGATGCATCCGCTGTACCGTGCTGGCAGGTGCTTCTTGCATTCTCGCACTGTGAGCCGCTGTGGAACCCAGGGCTTGTTCTACCGTCTGTANNAGGTAGCTATACCGTTGTTTCGGACCTACAAATGCATAATTCCAACCAAAACCAATCTGGGAATGCGAACAAAACAAACGAAGAGAAGGTACGACGTTATAGCATCTTTTGCCCAAGAGAGTGAGATGCCGGATCTTTCGCGGCTTATTGTATCCGTTACGAATGACACTTTGTTCGGATTGGCACACGGGACAGGGCTGTTTATATGCAACCGGATTTGCCTCCAGATACACCTCAGTCACAGCAGATGTTTTTCCATTTCTATCCTCGTTTTTCCGTGCTTCGATTTTCAACCGCTAATTTTGGTTTTGAGCCTATATTTGTGGGCTTTTTT
>DOJM01000538.1:0-201 GCA_003529225.1 Paenibacillus sp. | reverse complement strand
TGTAGAAAAAATCTACTTGAGGGATGTCTCCAGAATCCAGGAAAGCTCTTGGATTATCCTATCCAATTCAAGCCATATAACGATCCACAACATTCCGTGCAAGATCTGTATAAGCAATGTCTAAGTGAATCTTGAATATGACATGTACATGCTTTGGTTGTAAGTTATTTTCATTATAGGTCAGGGTAAAGACCTCATCTA
>DOJM01000540.1:1646-2568 GCA_003529225.1 Paenibacillus sp. | reverse complement strand
TCACAGGACGGATTTTGCAGGGCATTTAAGAGTTTCTATGGCCTAACCCCGGGTGAATATAGAAGGCTAAATGTTAGGATGGGATCTTTTCTATCCGATAAACAGGAGGTAATAACCATGAAATATGACATGATCCTTTACGATAAACTAGCTTGTAGCCATGATGATAAGTTGGAAGCGTTAAGCACATTGGATCAATTGCTCGAGTTATCCGATCAAGCGAGGCAGTCCGGCCTATTGTCTCTTGAGCCAGAGATTGAAAAGGTTCAGCCAGATATTTTCAAGAAGTCAATTCAATTTCTTGTAGACGGGATCGAGCCCGATTCCATCAAAGAAATTCTAATGAATTATGCAATAAGCGGAGGATGGAGAGGAAAGGACCTGCTCATTAGAGTACTCATCATCGAAGGTATAGTTGCCATCCAGCAGGGCACCCATACATTGATTTTGCGGGAAAAACTAGCCTCGTTCTTTGGCGATACATTTATTGGCGAAGTCCAAAAACACTTCGGCTTGGATCGCGAATCCCAACTCAAAAAGATTGAATCATTTATTGCCAAGAANNGTAAAACCCAGGCTAAGCTACTGAGCAATGTTTCAAAAAAGCTGGCTGTTGATCTGATCGACGAAATCAATACTTCAACTGCAGCTATTCCAGATATCGCAGCCGCGCAAAAACATATCCTTGAAACCATGCATAGTCTTAGAAATCAGGGGGAACTTGTCATATAGTTAGTTAATAGCATATAAGTCAGGCTGCCAATTTCCTGGCAGCCTGTTCCGCTAACTGGGAACGTTATCAATAAACCAGCGGCAGTCTAGGACTCAATATTCCTGTCCGAAAACTGTCGTTGGTTTTTATATTGGGCAGTGTAAGACTTTATTAACGAGCAGTAACGGAGGGAAGTTTGGAACTGTAGGA
>DOJM01000540.1:1260-1505 GCA_003529225.1 Paenibacillus sp. | reverse complement strand
AGTCCAAACATTCCCCGCAGTTACGACCGCCACCGTATAATATTTTCTTTTAAGAAAGTTCATTCCTATGGTGATGCACCAAAGATTGTTTGTCTGTTATCATTAGAATAAGTTTATTGGACTACTGTGAGATGATTTTTCTAAGGTAGGAGGACTGTAGGATGAAGGAAATTCGGGTACTGCTCGCTGATGATGAATCGGTGATTTTGCGAGTTCTAAAAAAACTAATTTCTTGGGAAAACCTC
>DOJM01000540.1:0-1253 GCA_003529225.1 Paenibacillus sp. | reverse complement strand
GTAGAACAAGATCCTGACTTGATCGTTACTGATATAAGTATGCCTGGCTGTACAGGAATCGATATTATCCGCGAGATTCATGAAGCTGGCAGATCGGTAAAGGTTATTTTTATTAGCACTTATCAGGAGTTTACATACGCTCAACAGGCATTGCAATATGGTGCGCTGGATTACTTGGTGAAGCCAGTGAATAAGAGTCAGCTGGAGCAGGTGGTAACTAAAGCTGTTTCCTTATTCGTCAAGAGACTGAAGGAGAACGTACCAAAGAAAAGCTGAACCATTACGAACAGAAGAACCACAGATTAACCATCGAAGAGTTGCTCGACAAGCTGACGGACGGTAACAAGGGAACAGTAATATTCGGCAATTAGTTGGGAATTTAACTATAAGCTCGGAGTTATTAGCTTCTTCCTCCAAACAGTTGTCTTCAACGTTAGGTGAAACCGCAGCGGCACTTGTTCAGACTTCATCCTCAATGACTGAAGTGGCGAACAATAGTGAGAAACAAGCTTCCTCAACGCAGGAGACTTCCCAATCGATGGAGGAGATGGTAAAAGAGATTCAGCGAGTAGCTGAAGCCTCTACAAATGCCTATCAGCTGTCCATGCAAACATTGGAAGAGGCTGATAAAGGAAACAGCCTTATCATTAACTCTTCCGAGCAAATGAACGCAGTAAGTAATACTGTTGATGATTTAGGGATCACTGTTACTAGTTTAAATGAGCAGTCTCAACAAATAGGCACCATCGTCAGTACCATTAAGGGTATATCGGAGCAAACGAATCTATTAGCGCTTAATGCGGCAATTGAAGCTGCTCGATCAGGAGAACAAGGCAGGGGATTTGCAGTGGTAGCTAGTGAAGTCCGTAAGCTAGCAGGACAAACAAGTAAAGCAGCTGAAAGGGTTTCAGTCATGGTTGAAGAAATTATTACGAGTATAGGTCATGCCCATCATTCGATGAGTAAAGGCCAAAATGAAGTCGCCGCAGGGGTTCAAGCGATTGATGATACGGGTAAAGCATTTGAACGCATTTTGCAGGCCACCCGGACCATCGTAGATCAGGTGGAGCAATCTTCGACCGCTNNTGGAGCAGCTTGCATCTATGGAGGAAATTGACGCATCTGCTCGCAAGCTCCAAGAGGGTTCAAATGAGATGCGTGCTTTAGTAAATCAGTTTAAATTGGAATAGATGTTCAGACTTAGAGTTACAGAAATAGAATATGTAAAATATTAAAGAGGGGGATTAACCCCT
>DOJM01000005.1:11639-11801 GCA_003529225.1 Paenibacillus sp. | reverse complement strand
GCTGCGGATATCATGGTAACGGGCGGAAAGCCAAATGCTTCCGGTAAATAATACGATGAGTCCAAGAACGATAGAAAATCGCCAGTCGCCTGCTTTGAAGTTCAGCTGAAGTACCGTTAGTACAAGCGAAACCTGGGTCCAGACCAGTGTTCTTTTGCGAAA
>DOJM01000005.1:8859-11552 GCA_003529225.1 Paenibacillus sp. | reverse complement strand
TCAAAAGGTGAGTTACTATTTCTTGAAAATACCTAGCGGAGCTCCGGTCGGTAAGAAGGTGCGTCCGAAATGAGCGTTTAGCACAGAAGCGCCACATCCGTATAAGGACACGATACCAATTCCAAGTTCAGCACAAGCAGCAAGCTTATGGAAGAATTCTGGAGCGATACCAAAGGAATCAAAGGCTAGTCCAATAAAAAGGAAGTCTATCAATACAAAAATGATAAGCAAAACTCTATTAGCCTCAACTGCGCCAATGGTCATAAAGATTGTAAAAATCAAGTAACCCAGAAATACAAATCCGAGCTGCTTAGGGTCTACAGCCTCTGCAAGCGTTGGGCCGAATACGCCGAGCTTGATCAGCCAGCTGCTAGCCATGCCGAACCAAAAAAAAGCGTAGGCGCCAAAGGCGGTCATACCAAAGGTGTTATTGTGCTTAGCATCTTGAATTGCGGCGAATAGTTGAGCGAATGCTCCCAGGAAGATAGCCCAAGGAATAACGTAGCTAAGTCCTGTTGTAAACTCAAGCTTCTGTGAAGAAGCAACCAATGTGACAATAGCCAGTCCGAATAGCCCGATGGCGCTAGGGTCTGCGGTGACGATTTTGACAGATTGGGTGTTAGGGGATTGCGCTGACATGACAGTAAAAGCCTCCATTATTATATATAGTTTTACGCTCTTAAAAACAGCACTCAAGGAGCGCTGTTCATAGGCTTGCCTATCATATCATATCGGTATGTGCTTGCCTATAAAACAGCGCTCATTTTTTGTTGTAAAAGGGTGGCCCTATGTCCAATAAGAGGTTATTTACATTTTTAGCTTCAATGAAGAAACCTTTTAGCTAAACAAACGGAGGTATTATGTCAAGATTAGACATTATATGCAGTGATAATCTTCACAATCTGTTGAAAATTGATGTATAATAGTCAGTGATAATTATTATCAAGTCATAATGAAAAGGCGGTAAGCTTGAAGTGAGCAAATGGACATTATTTACGAAGGCGACCCGGTTTTGGAGTTTTTCAGTTATGCTTATCCCGATTGTTTTAGGTACAGTTGGGGCATATGTATGGGAGAGGTCATTCCATCCGGTCTTATTTATTCTAACCTTAATAGGAGCGATTTCGGCGCATCTGTTCTCCAATATGGTGAATGATTTATGGGATTATCGCAACGGAACAGACACAGAGGCGAAGAATTCCGCTGGTGAAATCAGCACAAACTCCGGGCTACTGACAGGTGGAATCCTCTCGGAGTCTTTTTATGCAAAAATGACCTGGAGTATGTTGGCGATTGCCCTCATCTGTGGTGGAATCCTAAGTATATATAGCGGCTGGAATATCCTCTGGTTTGTACTTGTAGGTGCTTTAATCGCTTATTTCTATGTAGCCCCACCCCTGCGGTATGGCTATCGCGGCAAAGGTTACAGTGAGATAGCTATTTTTATAGCTTTTGGGATTATGCCTGTGTTAGGTTCCTTTTTCGTACAAACTGGTCATTTTAGCATGAAGCCTGTCATTCTTTCGTTGCCGGTTGGATTCTTGACTACATTGCTGTTATTTAATCATCATTTCTTACATTGGAAAGCGGACGAGCAGGCTGGAAAACTTACGCTTGTTGTAGTGTGGGGAGAACAGAAGGCGCTTGTCTTCTCGCGTGTGCTTCTCTTCACCGGTTATGCTTCTGTGGTGATCTGTGTGCTGATGGGCGTACTTCCAGTTTATGCACTATTGGCCTTGGTTACAGCCTTCTGGCCGATTCGTATTTATCGTGGACTGAAGCCGCATAATGCTTCACCAGCCTATATCCCGCTCATGGGTGCTTCACAAAAAGCCTCCGTTCGTTGCGGAGTAGTGATGGCAGCAACCTTACTAATTCAAGGATTATTCTGAAAATATAAGAATTTATAGGTTTCACGCTATACATTATCCNNAGGAATTGATGAAGGAACAAAGCGCTAAAGGCGACCAAATAGTGCTCGGAGATTTTCACTCCATTTTAGAAGAAGGAAAGGTCTGGGAGACAGGTGGATTTACACTGCCTGATGGATCCTTTTGGGCTTATCGTGAACCGGAAGCGGTAGTTATCGTTCGTAATGATACGCTGTATGTGCGTGCGAAATTGTCTCGTGAGAACCATCAAGTACAAATTCTAGACAATGCTAAGCATATGTATTACTCCGCGGAGCCAGTGGAAATTCCTGAGGCTGGAGAGATCAGCTTCGAGCTGCAAATTCGTTGCCGTACACAGGGAACAGCACCAGGAGATTTGTATGACGGTTATGTATCCCTGAACTTGCTTGATTTTACGACAGGTGCGGCGTTAGACTTTTTTGCAGGAAATGATAAATATGCTAGTGTATATGGTATTTTGCCGTTCCCGGGGGTACAAGTACCAGTGAGTAAAGGGACGAAATATTTCTNNCGGATTTCAAACCACGTGAATTTAATACCTACCGCATAACGTACCACCGTGGCAACGATGAGGCTGTATTCTATTTGAATGGCAAAGAAGTGCGTCGTGAGAAAAATATTCCGGTCAAATTCAACAACTTTACAGTGGCGCTTGGAATTATGACAGAGAAGGATCTGAGTCCTGAAGGCAGCGTGTCTGTGCATGGACAAACGGTTATTGCAGAATGGTCTCCAGTGAAGATTACAACGACTGAACAGTAATACCTTGCAGGCTCAATT
>DOJM01000005.1:0-8827 GCA_003529225.1 Paenibacillus sp. | reverse complement strand
GTGTGAATATTAAAAGCTTTCTAAGATTTGTGGAGCTGCCGACAAAAGTAGCCAGTATGATCCCCTTTCTGATGGGAACGCTGTATGCCCTGTATCGGTTTGAGGATTTTTATGTGTTGCGTTTTGGTTTGATGTTCGTTTCCCTGCTTAGCTTTGATATGGCAACGACGGCGATTAACAACTATTACGATTTCAAAAAAGCTTCCAAAACCCACGGCTATGGTTATGAGACGCATAATGCGATTGTACATTTTAAGCTAAAAGAGAGCACCGTCGTGGCGACGATTGTTATTTTGCTGGCTCTGGCTGCAGGGGGCGGGATTGCGCTTGTTTCGCAGACGGGTTTGCTGGTCTTCTTGCTGGGAGGGCTGTCGTTCTTGATAGGTATCCTTTATTCGTTTGGGCCGATCCCGATTTCGCGGATGCCGTTAGGTGAGTTGTTCTCGGGTTTGTTTATGGGCTTTGTCATTATTTTTATTTCTGCCTATATTCATACGGACGAGCATGTGGTATCGCTGTTGCTTCAGAACGGTTGGGTCAGCTTGAATATCAATATTGTGGAAGTGCTGTACCTGTTCTGGTTCTCTGTTCCTGCCATTCTGGGGATTGCAGGGATTATGCTCGCTAATAATATTTGTGATATTGATGAAGATGTGGAGAACCGCAGATACACGCTTCCAGTCTACATTGGCCGACGTAATGCGCTTGTGCTGTTTAAATATCTCTACTACGTCTCTTATCTGGATCTTGTAGTGCTGCTGATCTTGGGGATTAACCCAATTCTTGTCTTGGCGATTCTGCTTACACTGATCCCATTGCACCGAAATATCGATTTGTTCAAACAGAAGCAGGAGAAGGCGAGTACCTTTATTCTTGCCGTCAAAAATTTCGTGTTGATGAACGCGGCGCGTATTGCTGTGCTTGGTGCGGCTGTGCTGTTAAATATGATAATGTAATTTTTTCATTTGAATTAATAAGCAGTATCTATCGGAGTTGAAGCTCCTATGGATGCTGCTTTTTGTGTTGTGCCTGTACTTTTCTATTAGTGATGAGTTTCATTATATGATAAGGTGTCTTAAAGTATAGTAACTAATCCAAGGGAAGAGGTGTAGCCATTATGGTACAAAAACTTCGGTGGGGAATCATAGGCTGTGCGCAGATTGCGACGGGTTCAGTAATGCCAGCTATCATGAATTCAGATTCGGGAGTAATTACAGCGGTAGCGAGTCGTGGCTTGGAAAAAAGCAGCGCTGTAGCCGCAGAGTTCGGAATAGAGAAAGCATATGGCAGTTACGAAGAGTTACTTGCGGATAAAGAAATCGATGCGGTGTATGTTCCGCTCCCTAACCATCTCCATCGAGAATGGGTGATCCGTGCGGCAGAAGCAGGTAAGCATGTGTTGTGTGAGAAACCGATCGCACTGAACAGTGCAGAGGCTGCAGAGATGGTGAAAGCATGCAACGATGCAGGCGTTCACTTAGCAGAAGCGTACATGTATCGGCATCATCCACGGATTGCTGAACTCCAGGACATTATCGCTAGCGGTGAAATCGGAGAATTACGCTCGATTCGAGGTACATTTACTTACAATGATGCTACAGACACTTCGAATATTCGTTTTAAATCGGCTTGGGGTGGCGGCTCGCTTTATGATGTTGGCTGTTATCCGTTAAGCGCGTCACGGCTGTTGTTTGGGACGGAGCCGGAAGCTGTGACCGTGCATGCGAAGTTCTCCCCTGAACATGATAATGTAGATATGATGGCTTCAGGGCTGGTAGAGTTTCCAAATGGTTTAAGCTTGATCTTTGATTGCGGAATGTGGGCATATAACCGCCAGCTCTTGGAGATTCTTGGGACTGAGGGACGAATTGAAGTGCCTATGCCTTTCAACGCTAGAGACGAGGATGCGGAATTCTTTGTGTACACTGGTGATGAGGTGAGACGGGTCGATGCCACAGGGGCTAATCCATACATTCGGCAGGTGGATGATTTTGCAGCCGCTGTGTTCACAGGTAAGAGACTCATTGCACCGGAGGATCCGGTGCTAAGTATGCGGCTGGTTGAAACCTGCCTTGCTTCAGCTAAACAACGGCAAAGAATTAGCATGCTGTAATAGTTGAATCTAATATGGATGTACGCAAAAACGCCTCCGGCTTTCTGCTATAAGCAGATGCCGAAGGCGTTTTTGCTTGCGTGTTCAGCTTTTAAACTGTACCCACGAGAATATCATCTTCGTCATCATTGCTATTAAAGGCTTCGCGGTCAAATTCACCTTCTGAATTCGCGACCAACAACGCGGTTACAGCTGTTCCTGTTGCATTTACAGCGGTACGACCCATATCAATGAGCGCTTCTACACCTGCAACGATAGCAATTCCTTCAAGCGGCAGGCCAAGAGCAGTTAAGACTACCGTAGTGGAGATTACGGCTGGGCCAGGTACGCCAGCTACACCAATAGAAGAGATAATACTTACTAAGACCAGCGTAATGTAGTCAGTCCAGTTCAGATCAATACCGAATACTTGGGCGGTAAACACAGCCACAATCGCCGGCCAAATACCACCGCACGCATTAAAGTTGACCGATGCTCCTAAAGGCGCAATAAAGCTCGCGATCCGCGGGGAGACATGAAGGCGCTTCGTAATCACTTCAAGATTGACAGGAAGTGTTGCGTAGCTGCTTCTAGTCGTGAAGGCAACAGTAATGGTTGGATAGATTTTGCGGAAGAAACGGATTGGATTCACCTTCGCTACTAATAGAACCAACCCGCCAAAGATAAGAACAAAATGTATAATCATTGCGACATATGAGGTAATAATTACGCTGCCCAGCTCCTGCAACGTTTCCCAACCATAACGTGCGGTGATTCCTGCAATCAGTGCGAAGACACCGTAAGGCGTCAAGCGAATAATGAATTTCACGACCTGATGCAGTATCAGTGTCAGGGATTCAATAAGATCACGTACAGGTTTCACGGCTTCCGGTTTCTTGGAGCCAATTTTGATTATAGCTACTGCTAGGAAGATAGCGAAAATGAGCAGAGGCACAACCTTACCCGTAGCTGCTTCATTCACAGGGTTAGATGGCACAAGATCCAGAATAACCTGTGAGAAGGTCGGAATTTCCCGGGCGGCGAAATCTGCAGGTACATCTTGTTGTATCCCTTGACCAGGATTGAACAGCAGCGCAACCGATAGGCCGATAATAGAAGCGATGCCAGTTGTTCCGAGGAACCAGGCGAAGGTTTTGATCCCGATTTTGCGTAGGTACTCCAGATTAGTTAAGGAAGAAATACTGTTCAATACGAGTACGAATACTAAAGGAATGACGAGCATGCGAATCAAGCTGACGTAAATACTGCCGAACGTGCTAATAGCTTTGGTCTCTAAATCGAAGTATTGAAAGAATATTCCGGCGATAAGTCCGATGCCAAGTCCGATGAGTACCCGAGTACCAAATCCAATCCTTTTACGTGCTAGTAGAAACAAAATTGCAAACACAAATATGGAAGCAACAAATCCATACCAGTTCGTTTCGATGGCGGATAACAAGTTGTTATCTATGTTCATCACCAATACCCCCTTAAACCTAGTTTTTTAATGTGATTAATCCTAATGAGATCAATCTATATACAATTTATAGTAAAGTCAATGTAATAATATGTTAAAAATAATCAATCCCGATAAAAACCATGTGAAAAATAAAAAAATGATTGACAAGGCGCATCGTCATGAATAATATGGAACTTAATTACAAGCCAATTGGAATCGACTGGACAGCCGGAGATTCAACGAAAGACGCTAAGTTAGGCGTTTCGTTGAGTCTCTTTTTTTATTTTAGAGAAGGGAGAGGTAATTGGGTTTAAGGTACAAAAATGTAGTGAAGTGGCATGGATCGACTGGACAGCCAGAGATTCAACAGGTACGTAATACGTGCCGTGTTGGGTCTTATTTTATTTGAAAAGGATAGTACACATTATGAAAAAACTTACGATATCTTTGGGNNCTGTCGTCTTTTCCGCACTGACGTATGCCGCAGTATCCGTTAATAAAAAGACTGAGGCAGCATCCATTGAAGCAAGCAGTAATACAGCAGTATCCGTTTCTGCAGCAGCGGCACCTGTAGCTACTTCTGCAGCCGTAGTCGTTGTTCAGGCAGAAGCCACTTCGGCTCCTGTTACAGAAACGGTTCAACCGGAATCCTCAACTCCAGCAGTGGAGACTGTCTCCGCAAAAGCGACTGCTGCCCCAGACGCAACCGTTGATTCTGCAGAGAAGACTGTTGCTTCAGCAGCTCCAGCGGTGGGTGAAACTCAGCCTAAGGCGACCGCAGCTCCAACCGCGGAGACCGCTAAGGTAGCTACAACTACAACCACGGTAGCTGCGACTGTCAAAACGCAAACTCAAACAGCTACACCGGTTCCAACGGTTGCGCCTACGACAGCTCCCAAAGCAATCGTAACTGCCAAAGCAGCTCAACCGACATCTGCACCTGTCGTATCTGTTCAGCCTAAGGCCACTGCGGCTCCTGTAGTAACGGCAACGGAAGCACCTTCGAAATCGAAATCCATTACCTTCTCCACAACTGAGGTGGTTAAAGCGACAGCCGCTCCGGTAGTTGAGTCTGCCCAACCGAAGACATCATCTTCTGCACCTGCATCATCCACGGTCAGCGCACCAACAGCTGCTCCAGCGGAAACGGTTCAGGCACCCGCACCGGCAACAAGCGCTGAGGAAGAGGTTTGTCCTTGATGAGCGGCAGGCTCATTCAGGATTCCTTACAGCTAATTCAACACATAAACCGATATAAGGCGAGGTGCACATAATGATAAAACCATTGCGATTCAAAAAAATTGTAACGCTGCTTCTAGCAGCTTCCCTACTTGTCCTGCCTCTTCAGGCGGGCAGAGCTTATGCCGAAACGGATAGCGCAGAAGCGCTAACTTCTTTTGGATCAAGTAGTGGTGTAAGCCACTTTGATTATTTCAGTAATGTCTATGACCGTCTGAATGATCCTAACCATGTATTTAAAACGGCAACCTATGAGGATATCGTTCATCTTTTTGAGAGTGAAGGCACTTACGCTGTTCTNNAGGCCGATATCGGCTTTATCAATGAGGTAGCTAAGGAGTATGGCATCTCTACGATTTATAACTTTGATACTAAGCTGGACGGTGATACGCTCCAGATTGCAGACAGCAATAATAAATTTGCTTACAAATACGTTGACCTGGTAAATAAATATTTGAAGAATTTGAATCTGTCCTCGAAGGACGTTCCAGAAAGCAATGTTAGCTATACCAATAAAAACGGGGATGTCGTAACTGCTATTAAGATCGAATCTCCTTTTCTCTTGGTATACAACAAGGATCACAAGGATGCACAAGGAAATATCGCTCCTGTTGTATCCTATCTGGATAAAAGCTACTCGTGGAATGAGTTCCTGACGAACGGAACACTTGATACTGCGAAGGTTAATGCGTATAAAACATCAGTAAGAGAGGTGCTTAGTGCCGCTTCTGGGTATAACACGATCGATGAATCTGCTTATATCAAGGCGGCATTTAACAAGAACTACGAGGGCGAAAATGAGGGCAAACCTACGATTTTCAACGAATCGGACGGTACGCTCGTGTATGAACATGTGACCTACCATCAGCTGAAGCAAATTTTGGCGAGTGATGGCAACTTTGCGATTTTGTTAGGTGGATCGTGGTGCCCCAACACGCAAGCGGTTATCAAATATATTAATGAGTATGCCAAAAAGCATAATATCGATAAGGTCTACTTCTTCGATACGAAGCTCGACTCTGGGGTGACGGTTGCTGAACCAAGCAACAACAGCGGCACTAAGGGCAATGCCAATCCGCACAATAATAATGAGCTTCAGATTAGAACAACCAATCACCCATATGCGAAGTTGTATGTTGATCTGGTCCGTACTTATCTGACCAATATCAAGACCGAGAACAATACAGCAGCCAAACCATCTGTGATTAGTTATGTGAATGAGCTTGGAGACACTGTGATTGGAGATAGACTTCAAGTTCCATATCTGTTCACGTACAACAAGGATAATAAAGATGCAGGCGGCACTAATGCACCTATTCTAGGGCATATTGAGCTTATGTACAGCTGGACGAACATCCAACCAGATTTCGTGCAGGCCAACTACCCAGTTGGAGCCAGATAGACTAACACTACAACAGCTCTGGATAAGTTATTCTCTAAACTGGAAGCTGTGCCCGCTGAACTTACAGGTGTAGCACCAACCGCAGTAGACAGTAAGGATGGGCAAATCTTGGGCACAAGTTCAGCCTTGGAATATAAGCTGGCTGGAGATACGGCATATACGCAAGTATCAGGATCAGCGATTACAGGGCTTGCGCCTGGTATCTACAAAGTAAGATATGCAGCTACATCAGGATATCAAGGGCCAACGTCTGCAGCGGGACCAACGATCATTCCTTATAATGCTGGTGAAGACGTAAGTGTGGAGGTGCCTGCTTATATCCATCAACAAGCAGCTCCAAAAGGTCTATTAGGCGTAGCTCCTACTTCTGAAGCTAACGATGATGGGCAAATTACGGGCTCAGCTGAAGGGCAGGAGTATAAGGGTGTTGGAGAAGCTGATTATAAGCCTGTAACAGGCGTAGCCATCACAGGTCTTACTCCGGGCTTTTATAAGGTGAGATTTGCGGAAAAAGAAGGATACAGCGTAGGTAAAGATGCTACTGTTGAAGTTCCGGCCTATGGCGAGCAAGCAGCTCCTGTAGGGCTAGTTGGTGTGGCACCGACTACTGCAGCCAATAATGATGGTAAAATCACAGGGACTACGAAAGCGTTGGAGTATAAGCTATCAACAGTTACCGATTATGTCTATGCAACAGATGTAGAGATCGTTGGACTGGTACCGGGGACGTATCAGGTAAGATACGCAGCCAAAGAAGGGTTTAATGCAGGCAGAACAGCAGAAGTGATTGTTCCAGTATTCACTGCAGAGCAAGCAGCACCATCTGGTTTGCAGGGGGTAGCACCTACTTCTACAGCGAACAATGATGGGAAAATTACGGGAACCACAACTGCCTTAGAATATAAGCTGTCCAGTGTGACTAATTATGTGTATGCACCAGATAAAGAGATTACAGGCCTAATACCAGGTACGTATCAAGTGCGATACGCAGCGAAAGAGGGGTATAAGGCAAGTCCAATAACTAATATTATTGTCCCTGTTTATGTATCTATTTCAGACCCAGGAACAAGTGGGCCTGGCGGCAGCAATCCTGCGCCGAGCACGACCACACCAACACCAACGGCGAGCCCTCAACTGGTTACTACAACAACANNACAGCAGCAACCAAAACGGATAAAACCACAGGAGTAACCACAGCAACAATCACGAAGGAAGCGGCTACCGAGCTTGTGAATCTTGCTAAAAAGGCAGAAGCGGATGGGAAGAAAGCCGTACTGGAAATTAAAGTTGCAGCTACTTCTGAAACCCAAACAGCTGAGCTTACGCTACCAAGAAGCATAATTAACGAGTTGGTCTCTGGTACAAAGGCCGAGATTACCATTCATTATGAGAATGTAGGTACGATTACGCTGGATGCCAAATCTTTGGCAAGTATCAGCGCAGCCTCGGATGCAGGGGATATTGTCATAACCATCGCTAAGGTTTCGTTAACGGCAGAAGGTAAGGCCGTTCTCGGGGACAGACCGGTTTATGATTTGTCGGTAAAAGCAGGTCAGAGTACCCTTCCCACCTTTGGTGGGGGCATTATCCATATCAGTGTGCCATATGCACTGCAAGCAGGAGAACAGAAAGATGCGGTCATCGTATACCATATTAATACCAACGGAAGCTTGGAGAATGTACGCGGGAATTATAACGCTGCCAAGGGAACTGTGGATTTTGTTACCACACATTTCTCCCAATATATTATTGGATATAACAAGGTGAGTTTTGCGGATGTTTCAGAGACTTCGTGGTATAGCAGTGCAGTAGGTTATCTTGCGGCACGTAGTATCACATCCGGTACGGATGCAGAGCATTACAGTCCGAATGCTGCAATAACTAGAGGGCAATTCGTAGTTTTGCTCTTGAATGCTTATGGCATCACACCTGACGCTACCGCAACTGATAATTTTGCGGATGCGGGCAATACGTATTACACTAACTATCTTGCGACTGCTAAGCGCCTTGGGGTAGCCACAGGTTCGGGAGATAATCAATTCCAGCCAGAGGTTCAGATCACTAGACAGGAGCTACTTACACTCCTGTATCGCTCACTTGTAGCGCTGGGTGAACTGCCATCCGAGAAGAAGGCTGTAGCTCTTTCTGATTTTGGTGATGCAGGGGAGATTGCTGGNNGCTATGCACAGGAAGCCCTTCGGGCGCTGGTGGAAAGAGGTGTAGTGACCGGAGCGAATAGCAAGCTGAGTCCTAAAGAAGTTACTACAAGAGCGCAAGCGGCACAGGTCATTTATAATCTATTATCGAAATGATTAAGCGGTAGCTGAATATAACAGTAGAACTCCCTGTAAAAAAGCAGGGGGTTCTACTGTTAAAACTTAATGCAGATTTTTCCGAAGTGTGTACCCTTAGCCAAGTATTGCAATGCTTCAACAGAATGTTCAAATGGAAATACAGCGTCAATGATAGGGCGAAGACCATTTTGTTTGATCGCAAGGTTCATCGTCTCAAACATGTCACGGCTTCCGACATTGATGGCTTGAAGACGCGCTTTTCTCAAAATTGCAGGGATGATTTCAAAGCCCGCCACTTGGAAGCCCGACAGACCGCCTACCAGGCTGATTCTTCCACCCAC
>DOJM01000441.1:4013-5182 GCA_003529225.1 Paenibacillus sp. | reverse complement strand
TGTTCATTAGTTCCAAGTAACCATCAGTTGGCACTTGGCAATACCGGCTGTGCGGAGATTCTCAAGACAAAATCATACTTATTCCCTCGCTTGTATAGAATGGCATAAAGAATAGAGCTCGCTCCGTGAAAGCTTTTCCAGCTCCAGCAACGCTTCATAAGGATCACCCTCTAATCCCAAAGCTTTTGCAAAGGCAGGCTCTGTCTTCCATCCACTTGTTTTTAAAAGAATGATCCGTTCGCGAAAATCATCATCCATCTGAGCTAAAATTTCAGCTTCAACGATCATATGCAAATAACCATTCTGGAGCTCCGTTCGCCTCGGCTGTCCAAACAGTTCTATAGGCCAGCCCTTTGCCATAAAGTTAATTTTCGTTCGAGGAATGACTTGTACCCCTCGTGATTCTCTAACAAAACCCTCCATGGCTCCAAAAAATCGAACAACTAGCGACTTAAACTTCACAGGATCATAAACCTCACAAATGATATCCAAATCGCTGTCCTCCACTTGAATTCCAAGCGGTATTGTCCCAACCAACAAAGGGTTATAGTCCGTTAGCAAATTCATAATCTTCAGCTCTGTAAGAAGGTTATAGACCTCTTTCTGAACCGCGGTTCCATGAATCAAATAATTGACATTTCGCCAATCATTCATTCTCAAATCCCCCTTCAAAGTGGTTATACGCATAGGTATGTCTCGAAGACAGCGCACGCTTTTCTGGGCGCATGCATAGAAATATACGGAAGATAGAAGCAAGGAGGTTATTCAAAAAAAATGAATCCTATCTCCCCCTATTACGGGGAACGAACAGTATGTAAGGAGCAGCCCATTGCTTTTCCTCCACAGCATCAAGATCGCCAGCCAGGTCTGGAGAGTCTGATGAATCCTCGTCCGATCAGTGAAAATCCGGAGATAACCGGTAGTGGAAAGCTAAAGGGAAAAGTGGCTCTCATCACCGGAGGCGACAGCGGAATTGGTAAAGCGGCGGCCATTGCTTTTGCAAAAGAAGGTGCAGATGTTGCTATAGCTTATTTATACGAGGCATCGGATGCAGAAGTCACTCAGCAGCGGATTCAAGAATTAGGTCAGCGCTGTTTAAGAATCGAAGTTGATCTACGCCATAAAGAAAACTGCTTCAAAGCTGTGGATCATACGGTTCGCACCTTTGG
>DOJM01000441.1:3480-3953 GCA_003529225.1 Paenibacillus sp. | reverse complement strand
AGCTGTACCAGACGTTTCAGACGAATATTTTCCCATTCTTCTACTTAACTCAAGCTGCACTTCCACATCTTAAAAAAGGTGCATCCATCATTAATACCGCTTCCATTACTGCCTATCAAGGAAATAAAGAGCTCATAGATTATTCCTCCACCAAAGGAGCTGTGGTCTCTTTTACCCGCTCTTTAGCCTTATCGCTTATAGACTCTGGTGTCCGCGTCAACAGTGTCGCTCCCGGCCCAGTTTGGACCCCTCTAATTCCCTCAAGCTACTCTGCAGAGGAAGTTAGTGTCTTTGGTACAGATACCCCTTTTAAACGAGCCGCACAGCCTTACGAGCTAGCAGGAGCATATCTCTATTTAGCAGGCCCTGATTCTTCATATGTTACGGGGACATGTATCCATGTCAACGGTGGAGATATGGTCACAAGCTAATGCATAATACTTAACGAGAGGAATGTATACCTATGAATAAGA
>DOJM01000441.1:377-3434 GCA_003529225.1 Paenibacillus sp. | reverse complement strand
GATGTTCTGCTGCGCCTCCTGCGTTCCACATCCCACATCGTTTCCCTGGTTGTATACGTAGCCGCAGGTTTCGGTGCAGGTCTATGGCTAGCAGCAGAACAAGGTGCAGAGCTACTGCTATGGGGCCTGGCTGGAATTTTGGGACTGTTGCTGCTGCGTGTGACGCAGCTGGGTGTGGAACGCTCCCCTCTGTTACTGCCAGTATTTGCACTATTTCTACCGCTGCTCTGCTTACTGCTGTTATAAGCTACACTCAGAGGGCTTCTATGATATCACCGGCAATGATAGCCGCTGGATTATTCCGCTGAAGGGCGGCTCTCTCCCCTGCTAATCCGTGTAAATATACACCAAAAGCTGCTGCCTGCGCCTCATTCAGTCCCTGAGCCAGCAGGCTGGAAATGATGCCCGTTAACACATCACCGGCTCCACCAGTGCCCATGCCGGGATGGCCTGTGGTGTTTACATAAGCTTGCCCTTCAGGCGTTGCTATAACCGTATGTGCTCCTTTTAATACGAGAGTAACCCCATGCTCTTTCGCATATCCCATAGCCAGACTGATGCGGTCCCGTTGCACCTCAGCTGTTGTTATCCTAGCAAGTCGGGCCATCTCACCTGGATGAGGCGTCAGAATCACCGGATGGCGTCTACTTGCCCAGCTCTTGTAATCAGCGTCAGCTAATATATTTAAAGCATCCGCATCGATCACCAGAGGACAATCCGTGCCTTCCCAGAGATTGCGAAGCCATTCTGTATCGGTCTCGAACCGGCTAAGACCGGGACCAACGGCAAGAACATCTCGCTCTTTACTTAGCTTCAGTAGCTCTGAAACGCTCCCTGCTTGCCAGGTTCCATCTTCATTGCTGCCAACATCGGCCAGCATCAGCTCAGGGGCAGAACCGATGATAGAGGGCAGCAGCTTCTGAGGAAGCGCCCATGTCACTAATCCGCAGCCTGCCCGGAGCGCAGCACGGGCAGAGAGCAGTCCGGCACCGCTCATTCTTAAGGTGCCGGCAGCAAGAAGGACATGCCCATAAGTACCCTTATGGCCTTCAGGCGAACGCCGGCGGGCCAGATCTACGCCCAAATGGGCATGCAGCACTTCCGGTGTCAGCAGGTGAACCTGCACACCAATGTTAGTGGCCAGAGAAGTCGGAATGCCGATGGCCCGGACCTTCACATGCCCCGCTGCGCCTGCACCGGGGTATTGCAGGAGGCCTCGCTTGAGAAACGCGAGGCAAACCGTCACCGACGCATGAATGCAAGGCTCATGCGTCTCACCCGTGTCCGCGTTCAGACCACTCGGGATGTCCGCGGACACGATCATTTTGCCGCTGCTATTCGCTGCGGCAATCAGCTCCGCATAGGCGCCGCGCGGGGCTCCCGCGGCGCCGGTGCCGAGCAGCGCATCCAAGATGCCACTGCACTCGGCAAGGTCCACCCGATCCCTGCCGTATACCATGGCAGGAAGGCCCATGGCTGCAGCCGCATCGCGCTGCAAGGCGGCCTCGCCGGAGAGCGACTCCGGCGGCACCGCATAAACGAGCGTGACGGCGATGCCAGTCTCGCGAAGATACCGTGCGGCGGCGAGACCATCGCCGCCGTTGTTGCCTTTGCCGACGAGGATGAACCATCGCTCGGCGGCGGCATTATCCAGGGTCAGCGCATGATCTGCGCTGACCTGAAATGCCGCGCCAGCCAGCGCGGCATCTTTCCCGGCATCTTCCCATCCGGCTGCACTTCTGCAGCCCTCTCCACCTCTCCGCCGGCACAGCGCAACGATCTCCTCTGCGATCACTCTTCCCGCATTCTCCATCAGCGCAATAGCTGGAATCCCCAGCCGCTGGATCGTTTCTCCGTCCAGCCGCCGCATTTGCTCAGCAGTTACCAGATACATGATTCGGCCCCTTTCCGCTACACTTCAATCCACAACTAGCTTGATATCAATAAGCTATAGTAAATCTCGTCCGGCTAAAATTCCCTTCCTCCAGCTCGTCCACCATAGCAACAGCAAAATCCTCTACACTGATTATACTTTCGCCATTCTCATCAAAAACGAGACGGTCGAGTCCAATGCGGAATTGGCCTGTACGTCGACCTGAATGAACTACCGCAGCAGGACTGGCATACGTATAATCCAGTTCTGTGTTTTTGTAAATTTCATAAGCTTCCGCATGAGCCTCTGCCAATGGTCTAATCTCAGCTGGGAAGTCTGCCGTATCCATCAACAGCTCTCCAGTTTCAGTCTTCAAACTACCTGCACCACCCACAACTAGCAGTCGATTGAGCCCAGCTTCTTGCATTCCCTCTACAATTGCCTTAGCTGCTGTTATCAGACCCTTCTCTTGGCCGAGTGCTGGACCATATGCACTGATTACCTCTTCATGTCCACGGACCGCAGCTGCAACTGAAGCAGGATCTAGAACATCTACAGTCGTGATATGCAGACGTTCATGTTCAAGGGTTATTGATTCTGGATTTCGTACCGCAGCTGTTACCTCATGTTTTCTTTTTAAAGCCTCCTGTACAATCGCCTTTCCAATCGTTCCTGATGCACCCAATACTACAACATCCATCTTTTTTTCCTCACTTTTTCCGGGTAAGGCCAGCGTACGACCTTCCTACTTATCTATATTTTTCAATACTCGTCTCAATAGCCTTTCCCTTACAACCTTTAAACATTATTTATCCCCTGAGGTTCATTTGAAATCAAATCGCATACGTTAACTTCCAAACGAAAAACCCCTTCACCAATACAAGGGGCACTCTCTACTAAGTAGCATGTCCTCACATTAAGGGCGTAAAAACATTCCCTGAGAACGTGGCATGACCGATTCAAAGCCATATTGTGCATACAATTTAGAGGCTTCCCCATCCACGATTAGACTGACATAAGCCTTATCCGGTACAGTATGAAGGAATTTCCTGATGCCGCAAAAATAGAACGAGGCAGCCCTATCGTAGCCCCTTCCGCGCTCATTGGACTCAGTCCAGCCTCTTTTCTCAGCGCTAAATACCGTTCCACTGAAGGACATTCATGACGTATATCCAGCTTTCCTG
>DOJM01000441.1:0-329 GCA_003529225.1 Paenibacillus sp. | reverse complement strand
CAAGACTCGCCACCGATGATTATTCACATGGTTTGAAACTTTAATTATATTCTTGAATCCTATTACTCACTGTGTGGAATAGTATTCATAACAATACTCTAAAAGGGATGGTGAAGCATTATGTCTCCTGTAGCCAAGCTGTTCAAATGGGGAACATGCCTGTATGAAGCCTTTCTGGCTCTGCCGTTGATCGGTGGTCTATTTATCATCGTTAATGGTTGGGTCCCACTTGCCATTGCCTTTTTGCTACACGCAGTAGCCATCGTTATACTGCAAAGAGAGCGGAAGCCCATCGCCGGAAACGTTCTAGGCATTATCACCTCGATTTT
>DOJM01000442.1 GCA_003529225.1 Paenibacillus sp. | reverse complement strand
GTTGATGATTACGTATCTTAAGGAGGACATATGAAAATATTTGAGCTATCAATGGGACGCATTAAACACTATGTTGCAGCTGAAGACGAGGTACAGGCATACAAACAGGGAACAGATCCAGACAACTTCCCGGACATTAACTATATGCCGTTTGAAATCAATGAGGTGAGCATACCAGGATACACAATCACTGTTACGCCTAATGAGCCTGAAAAGAGTAAGGGCAGCAGACAAAGGAAATCAGAATAGCCACAGCAGGACGTTAAGGGGGTGATGAATTGGCAAAGAAACAGCAGGACAGCGTTACATTTGTGAAAGAAAAATCAGAAGAGGCTACAAATTGGGCGGTGATCAGGCAAATCCAGATCAACCGCTCTTTTTATAACTCGCATCAGTGGATTAAATACGACAACACTAACCGCCGTGTATACGTTCCTGAGCCGCGTCCCGGTGAGAAGCGTCTAACCTTCAATAAGATTAAGCCTTCTGTGCTTACGCTTCTGTCAAAGCTCTGCAAGAACCGTGTGAAGCTAGAGGTTAAGCCAGACACCAACGACATTGAACGTATAGAGGTTGCAAAGGCTGGTCACAAGTACCTTGGATACCAGTGGGGCGAAGATAAGATGGACACCAAGATACGCCGCCTAAAGTTCCACATGCTGCTTGATGGATTCCCAGCCCTTAAGGTGTACGTGGATAAGTCGCTAGGTGAAGACATGGACATGAGTGGCTTGGATGAAGAGATGGACATCAAGGCTATGCCAACCAAATCAGGGAAGATAATCACACAGGTAAAGGATCAATTCTCACTTAAGGTAGATCCGACTGCTGAGACTCATGAGGAAATCAAGTGGGTTATTGATGAATACCCGATGGACGTTGACGAGATCGAAGANNTGAGATCGGATCAACATCTGACAAGAAGAAGTATAAGCATCATGCGATGGTTCGTGACTATTGGGAGTTTCCGTGTGCCAAGTATCCTAAAGGTCGGCGTATTGTAACTGCTGGTGATAAGGAACTTGATAAGAGTGAAGATCCCGGAGAGAACCCATACATCTTCTTCCCGGCTGTTCCCGTTCCCGGCGCTGCCGTTGCTACTGGTATTGTCACTGATATGACCACTCCGCAGAAGTCTTACAACATCAAACGAACAGCTGAAGCTAAGATACTCGAAGAAATGGGTAATCCGGTTTGGCTCAAGCCTGAAGGTAGCGTTGATGATGAAGACTTAGTGAATGAGGTCGGAGCAATCATACCTTACACGCCGCTGAATGGTATGAAGCCTGAACGTGCTCAAGGATCTACTGTTGATACAGGATGGCAGAATGCAATGGAACGTGATGAAGCCGACATTGAGGATATCTCAGGAGCGCATGAGATCAGCCAAGGAGCCACGCCGAAGGGCAACAATACATTAGGAGGTCTACAACTCCAAGTCGAACAAGACGAAACCAAACTCGCTCTACTGGTGCAGTCGTATGAGGATGGAATCAAGATATGGGGAGAAAAGGTCCTACGGCTCATTAAAAACCATTTTCCAGAAGAACAGCAGCTATCTATCGTGGGTGAAAATGGACAGATTGAAGCATTCACTTTCAGTGGCGCTGATCTATCTGGTAGCGAAGTAGTTGACGTTGTGCCGGGATCGTCAATGCCTACNNTATGGCCATGTGGGGCGCTGGGATGTTCAACGATCCTACTTCTGGTCTACCAGATGCACGAAAAGTGGTTCGTATGCTTGGTGAATCAATCGCCGTTGAATACTTTGATGATACTGAGCAGGACCGTAACAAGGCACTGATGGAGAATCGCGAGTTCTTGAAGACGTTCGATGATGAACAATCGGTTGCTCTGCTGATGCAGTATCAAAAGGATCTACAAGGTTACCAAGGAGTTGCACAACAGGCAGCAGCGCAGGGGATTGACATATCACAGTCTATTCCACCACCTACAGTTCCGGTCAAACTGCCGATCGTAAGAGACTTTTACGACCACGAAACGCATATACAGGTACACAATCGGTTCCGTAAGACACAGGAATACGATGAACTACCACAGGAATTGCAAATGCTAGTTGATCAACATGTTGCAGAACATGAACAGGCGATTATGGCTCCACAGATTGCACAGCAACAACAGCAACAGGCAGAGCAGCAAGCACAATCTGAAGCACAGTCACAAGAAGCTGATAAGGATAGACAATTCCAACAAGCTACTAAAATGCAGGACCATTACAACAATATGGAACGTGAGAGCATGAAGGTGAATGCAGCCATGCAAACGTCCCAGCTTAAGGCAGGCGCTTAATGAGACTTTGAGCGCCTATTTACTGTACCTGCTGATTGGAAAAATTGGCGTTAATCGTGTGAGTTGCGCCGCCACACAAGGAGGAATTAAATATGTTTAAGATTAGACAACCCCTTTTCAATATGGATGGGGCTATTGGTGCTGTTTCAGAGTCTTCTAGCGTTGAGGACGTGGATAACACGGATGTAGAGACCGCCTCTGCATCGGACGAAACGACAACAGCATCAGAGGATGTGACAAAGCAACAGTCATTCGCTAATCGACTGAAGGAACAGACAGAAAAGGCAGTGAATGAAGCTAAGTCACAGTGGGAAAAGGAACAGTCCGAGAAATTCAAGGACTATGACACCCACAAAGAGTTGAGCGAATACCTCCAAAAAGTAAATGGGGCAGACGCAATGACACTCAAAGAACAAATCGAGTTAGAAAAACTCCAAGAACGTGCTGATAAAAACGAGACAACTCCTGAGATGCAAAAACGTCTAGAGGCGCTCGAAGCCAAGTCAGCGAGAGCGGACGAACTCGAAGCACAGCAAGCCAAAGAATACACAAACAACCTATTCTGGAAAGCTGCAGAGTCATTTGTTGAGGGCAAGGACGTTTCAAAAGAAGATTTGAACAAATATATGATCGAAAACGACATTTTTGTCGATCCAACCAACGCCGAACTGGCTCAAAAGAAATTCGATATGGCTTATAAGGCTATGCAGTATGACGCAATGGCTAAAAAGCTTGAAAGTGCTGAGAAAGATGGAATGAAAAAGCTGATGCAAGCTAAGGGAAGTATCCCTACAATTCCGGGCAAGTCGGGACAAGGGCAAGTAGTAAACGGACCACCAAAAACTTTTGCCGAAGCACGCGCTAGAGCGATGCAACGCATGAATGGAGACGATTAATAATGGCATTTGATTTGGCACAAGCGAACTCAGTACTGAAAGAGGACTACACCGGACCAGTCGTAGACCAGTTGAATAATGATAACTTCGTAATCTCTAAACTCACAAAGAATAAACAAGAAGCAACAGGTAAGAACTTCAATGTACCTTTGCATACCGGACGTAACAACGGAATTGGTTACCGTTCCGAGGGTGCGGCACTTCCTACAGCTGGCAACCAAAGATACAAGACTTCAACAGCAAATGTGAAGTATCTGTACGGCAGTATTGAAATCACTGGTCCTACTATCAAAGCTATGCGAAATGACAAAGGCGCGTTCATTCGTGCAGTCGAAAGTGAAATGAAAGGTCTTAAAAAGGATTTATCAGATCAACGCGCGCGTGCACTGTTCGGTGATGGTACAGGAAGAATGGCTACGTTCGCTGTAAACACCGCTGTAAACACGTTAACAGTTGATAAGATCAAGTATCTACAAGAAGGAATGAAAGTAGATATTGTCAACGCATCTGGAACTGTTACAGTACCAGGACGCACAATTACTGCTGTAAGTAGATCCGCAAAGACCATCACAATTGACGGTGCTGCAGTAACAACAGCAGCGACAGACTTCGTGGTTCTGAACGGGGACTATAACGTTGAAGCAATGGGAATCGGTGGAATCATGAATCCTTCGCTTGCGCTGCAAGGTATTGACCCATCACTCGCAGGAAATAGCTTCTGGAAGCCGGGTATTATCCATAACTCCGGTGCACTTCGTGCATTATCATTGCNNTCTGAACTGGATGGCGGTAAAATCGACCTTATCACTACTTCTTATGGCGTTCGCGCAGCGTTTGAAGCATTGTTACAACAAAATGTACGTTACACTAGTCCGATGAAGCTTGAAGGTGGTTATGACGCTCTAGAATGGGATGGTAAAGCGCTAGTTGTTGACCGTTATCATGAGTCCAACCGGATGAACTTCCTAGACACAAGCGAAATTGACCTATATCAACTGTCCGATTTCGAATGGATGGAAGATGATAAAGGTGCTGCACTTGCTCCTGTACCGGGATATGACAAATATGCGGCTACGATGTTCTGCTACGAAACATTGGTTACGTACAAACGTAATGCTCACGTTGGATTGACAGATCTAACCGAAGCAACTGGATACACTGTTTAAACTACTCATGGAGGGCCACTGTGCCCTCCTATTTTCTTTAGGAGGATACTATGGCTGATTACGATTACTACAATATCGAACCTCAATTACAAGAGTTAGATCCAAATATACTTAGAATCGACTTTGATTACCGTACTGAGAAGCACCGTATTATGTGCTGGGACCCGTACTTGAAAGAAGAATACATTGCCATGACAGTACCGTGGAAAGATTTAGACAGCCGCGTAGTTACTCATATGCGGCGCATCAATCCAACCAAATTCAACGCCTTTGATGAACTGGAACAAAACATGATTCTACGAGAGATCGAGCAAGAGAAGAAGATCGAGGAAATGGCTCACAGCATGGCTGATATGCTCTACAAACCACTGCTTAAGGATGCCTATTGTTAGGAGGTGTACCGTGAACTTAGGTGAAATACTCGCCAGAACGAAGAGAAATATTAACTATGTCTATAACGATGGGGATCACATCAAAAATTTGATCAATGAAGCCCTGACGATGATTGCAGCTGATGCAAAAATACAGACCACGCATACG
>DOJM01000622.1 GCA_003529225.1 Paenibacillus sp. | reverse complement strand
AATATATCGAGATCGGTAAAGCTGTAAAAGAGAAAACCGGCAAAAGCATGCTAACACTTGATCCGAACGATCTTGGACTTATCCGAGTGATGATCCAATCGGCGGGCGCGTGGTATACCGGAGATGATGGTCAGACTCCGACCATAGAAAGCAACCCTGCTTTGAAAGAGGCACTTGTAATGTACAAAGAAATGATGGATTCCGGTATCGTAAAAGTAATTTCAGACTGGAGCCAGTTTGTAGGTGCATTCAATGGTGGTGAAGTGGCTAGTGTACCTANNCTCCACTACCTAAGTTAGGAACAACAGAAGGCTCTGTTCACGCATCCAACCTTGGAGGCAGTTCCTGGTACGTAATGAATGTAGATGGTAAAGAAGCAGCAGCTGAGTTCCTATCTAAGACTTTTGCCTCTGATGCTGAACTGTATCAGACATTGAATACAAAAGTTGGTGTTATCGGCACCTTGAAAGCTGCGGCGAGCGGTGAAGCTTATTCAGCTGCGGATGAATTTTTTAAAGGCCAAAAGGTCGTATCAGACTTTGCAGCATGGACCGAGCAAATTCCTAACGTCAACTATGGCATGAACACTTACGCTATCGAGGACATTATGGTTGTAGCAGTACAATCTTTTCTAGGTGGCAAAGATGTAGATACTGTTCTGAAAGATGCGCAGAAGCAAGCGGACACTCAAATTCGATAATCGCACTTAGGCTATACAACCGATGCCCTTGCTCCTTCTTCTCCTGTAAATTGGATTTCTACAGAAGGATAGGTAGCAGGGGCTTTCATCTCTAATATATAAGACAGAAGGGTGCGGAGTAGAGTGGAAACTATAAAGACAGGGCTAAGCCCGCAAAAACATAAGAGTTCAAAAGGGTCACGGCAGATCCATCTGACAGGCTGGTTATTCGTTCTTGTGCCGGTCATTATGATCAGTGTTTTCTATTTTTATCCAATGATTCAAGCTTTAATTCTATCTTTTAAGACGGGTAGAGGCAGTAATCTTCATTTTACCGGGTTTGATAACTATATTCGATTGTTTAGCGATACTACGTTCCTTACAGCAGTCAAAAACACATTTATTTACTTAATTATTCAGGTCCCAGTGATGCTGGTGCTGGCGCTCTTTATCGCCGTCCTGCTAAATGATGAAAGGCTGAAATTCAAGGGTTTTTTCAGAACGGCCATATTTCTGCCGACGGTAACCTCACTTGTAGCGTACTCTGTTGTTTTCAAGTACATGTTTGGAGCCGAAGGAATCATCAATAAATCTCTAGTGAATCTTCATCTAATCAGCGAACCGATTCAATGGATTACGGACCCCTTCTGGGCCAAAGTTACGATCATCATTGCCATCACTTGGCGCTTTACTGGCTATAATATGATTTTCTATTTATCATCCCTGCAAAATGTAGACAAATCTATTTATGAAGCAGCTCACATTGATGGTGCCAGTGCATTTACTCAATTTTTCAAAATTACAATTCCTCTATTAAAACCGATAATTTTATTTACGACGATAACATCGACCATTGGAACACTTCAGTTGTTTGATGAGGTGGTTAACATCACGAAAGGTGGACCCGGCAATGCAACCATGTCGATTTCCCAATATATTTATAACCTTTCTTTTGAATACACACCTGACTTTGGATACGCTGCAACCGTCTCCTACTCGATTGTTGTAATGGTACTCATTCTGACGCTAATTCAGAACAAAGTAGGAGGAGACAAGAGATAATGAAAACTAAACGCATGTTTACTTACCTGTTTCTAATCATCGCTGCGCTGATCTCTATCTTTCCATTTATCTGGATGGTTATTAGTGCCACGAATGAGTCGGTTGATGTAACTAAAGGGACATTACTACCGGGTGCGCATCTCTTTAAAAATATTGACAATCTGTTCAATTCCGTAGATATGTGGCAAGCCCTTTGGAACTCCGCAAAAATCTCAGTGGTGACTACTGTGCTTTCATTGTTGGTAGCATCGGCGGCTGGATATGGTTTTGAAATGTACCGCAGCCGGAGTAAAGATATCGTATTTAATATTTTGTTAGCTTCAATGATGATTCCATTTGCAGCGATCATGGTACCTCTATTTCAAATGTTCGCCAAAGTATCAAGCGTTGTCCCCTTTCTTGGCATTGATACAGCAGCAGCAGTTATTCTGCCAACATTTACAACAGCATTCCTAATTTTCTTTTTTCGTCAAAGTACAAAAATGTTTCCTAAAGAAATGATGGAGGCTGGGCGCATTGATGGTCTGTCTGAGTTTGGTTTATTCTTCCGCATTTATATGCCGACGATGAAATCAACATATGCTGCAGCTGCGATTATCACCTTCCTAAACAGCTGGAACAATTATCTGTGGCCGCTGATCGTATTGCAATCTCAAGAAAATATGACCGTGCCACTTCTAATCTCGAATCTTGGATCGGGGTATGCGCCTGACTATGGTCTGATTATGTCCGCGATTGTCATTACGACGCTGCCGACTGCACTAGTATTCTTCATGATGCAGAAGCAATTTGTGGCTGGGATGACGGGTTCAGTTAAATAAGCTAGCGNNAAAGGGGCGCCACTTCAAGTCTGGCATGGTTGTCAGACCCTTCCATTTATGCCGTAGGCAGAATGCACGCGCACTCCGATCATCGGTATTACGAGACGAAACTTGAAGCTGAAGGGCTTGGAGAAATGTGTTGGCGCCATAGCCTGAACGGAAGTTGGAAATTTAGTTATGCCCATAATGCGATGGAACGGCAGGCGCATTTTTATAAGGAGAACGTGTCTTGTAGAGGCTGGGATGATATTGAGGTTCCAGGTCATATCCAACTTCAGGGTTTTGGGCAACCGCAGTATGTGAATACGATGTACCCATGGGATGGCCATGAGCATCTTAGACCTCCAATGATATCTGAGGACCATAATCCTGTAGGTAGCTATGTAAAATATTTTGTAGTGCCTGCGGGCTGGGAGCAACGTCCACTGTATATATCTTTTCAAGGCGTTGAAACCGCTTTTTATGTTTGGCTAAATGGGGAGTTTGTTGGCTATAGCGAAGATAGCTTGACTCCGAGTGAATTCGATCTGACACCGTACTTGACGGAAGGTGAGAATAAGCTGGCGGTTGAGGTCTATCAGCGCAGTACCGGAAGTTGGTTGGAGGATCAGGACTTCTGGCGCTTCTCTGGAATCTTTCGTGATGTGTATCTATATACTGTGCCTGATGTTCACGTGCAGGATCTCCATGTTCAGACCGATCTGGATGAACAATTTGAGCAGGGAACGCTGAAAGCTGATTTGCAGTTGATGGGTAAGCCAGCTTCGAAAGTGGTCCTAGAGCTTATGGATAAAGCAGGAAATCTTGTAGTTCGTAGTGAGAATGGAGTTTCAGGCGATTCCGTTTCACTTACGCTTGAGGCATCAAAGGTTCATCTTTGGAGCGCAGAAGATCCTAGTTTGTATACCCTTTACGTATCTGTCTACAACGCAGCCGGAGATCTTGTGGAAGTCGTGCCACAAAAGGTTGGTTTTCGAAAATTCGAGATGATAGATAAGATTATGCACTTGAATGGTAAACGTATTGTATTCAAAGGTGTTAACCGGCACGAGTTTAATTCCCTCTTCGGTCGCAGCATTACGAAAGAGGATATGTTATGGGATATAAAGACTTTGAAACAAGCGAATATCAACGCAGTACGGACGTCGCACTATCCGAATGAAACACTCTGGTATGAACTGTGTGATGAATACGGTGTGTATGTTATTGATGAGATGAATTTAGAGTCGCATGGATCATGGCAAAAAATGGGTATCATAGAACCGTCTTGGAACATACCGGGTAGTAAGCCTGAATGGCAGGATATCGTAATGGATCGTGCGATTTCCATGGTGGAGAGAGACAAGAACCATCCATCGATTTTGATTTGGTCCTGTGGTAATGAGTCTTTTGCTGGAGAAGTCATTCGGAATGTAGCGAATTATTTCCGAGAGAAGGACTCTACCCGTTTGGTTCATTATGAAGGAGTATTCCATAACAGGGATTATGATGATGCGAGTGATATGGAGAGCCGGATGTATGCGAAAGCAGCAGATATCGAAATGTATTTAAAAGAGAATCCATTAAAGCCTTATATTAGCTGCGAATACATGCATGCGATGGGAAATTCCGTTGGNNAGGTGGATTCATCTGGGACTTCATGGATCAGGTCATCGTAAAAAATGATCGATATGGCAAGCCCTACATGGCTTATGGTGGAGACTTTGATGACCGTTCAACCGATTACAACTTCTCCGGAAACGGAATTGTGTATGCGGATCGGAGATGGTCTCCGAAAATGCAGGAAGTGAAATTTCTATATCAGAACATCAAACTGTCTCCGGATTGTCATGGCGTAACCATTAGAAATGAGAATTTATTTGTTAGCTTAGATGCGTATAAATTGAAATATTGTCTGAATTATGAGGGCAGGGAAATCTATCGTGGGGTTGTATTCGCCCAGGTTAAACCCGGAGAAGAAAGATATGTTGAACTTGATTTACCAGATATTAGGTATCAGTCAGGTGAATATAGTTTAGATGTTTCTCTTGTACTCAAGGAAGATTCGATATGGGCGAACGCTGGTTTTGAAATCGCTTTTGGACAGTATGTATTTCAAATGGAGAACAAGTCAGAAGATGAGACTCAAACACATCCTAAGGTAACCACTACTGTGAATGATTTTCGCGTANNTTAATATTGGCGTTCATGGTCGTGACTTCTCCATTATGTTCTCGAAGCAGGCTGGTACATTAATATCCGTCAAATATTCAGGACGGGAAATGATCTCTTCGCCGCCGGCACCGCTCTTCTGGAGAGCGATGACAGACAACGACAAGGGGGCGGGAATGCATTTCGACTCATCCTCTTGGTATGCTGCAAGTTTGAGCCGAAGAACCTTAAGCTCCGAGCTTATGGAAGAAGAAGACCGAGCGACTGTGACTTATGTGTATAAACTAAGTGTGTCAGAGGGAGTGCGAGTAAGTGTTACTTATACGGTGTTCTCCGATGGAAGCATAAAGGTTAAATCAAGCTACCATGGAGAGCCGGGTTTACCGAAGCTTCCACTCTTCGCTTTAACCTTCAAGGTGCCAGCGGATTATTACCAGTTGAATTGGTATGCGAATGGGCCAGAAGAAAATTATATTGACCGTTCGTTTGGCGCGAGATTGTGTCGCTTTCAGAATCATGCGGTGGACAATGTATCGTCCTATTTGGTACCGCAGGAATCGGGCAACCGCACAGGTGTACGCGAAGTATCCATAACCAACGATCTTGGCCATGGCATTATAATATCGGCACCAGTCACAGCCCCTGTTGAAGCCAACATATCGCCATATTCGGCAATGGAGCTGGAGAATGCGACACATCATTATGAGCTGCCGAACATTCATCATACCGTTGTTACGATTGCCGGTCGTCAAATGGGCGTTGGCGGTGATGACAGCTGGGGAGCACCAGTTCTTAATGAATATCTAATTGATCCTTCAGTAGATATGGATTTTGAATTTACAATTCGCAGAGCTTAATTTGAGACGGATAACGGTTGCCCCAATTGTAAGGTTGGGGCAACCAAATCCTATTTGTGGATCATGGAATCGTTATAAAATACATAATTGTAAACGGTTACATTTTATAAAGGAGGTGTTTAAAATCTAGAAAATGATGTATTCATAATGATGGAGGCTGCTAAAAGAGAAGTGGTTACATGATCATTTTATGTAGAAGGGGGTAATCTGGATGATTACTACTGTAAGACGAAGGTTGTCTATGTCTTTCCTTTCTGTTTCTTTGATTGTACCTATGTTTATGGGTCTGACAGGTCAGAAAGTAAGTGCCGCAGTTACTTCAATTAAGCTAGATCCTAACCACATGCAAAAGCCTTGGGAGGGATGGGGAACATCGCTTGCCTGGTTCGGTAATGTAACTGGTGGTTGGAACGAGAAAGTCAAAGATGCTTTGGCGGATGCACTTTACTCACCTGAAGGATTAGACTTTAATATTGCCAGATATAATATAGGCGGCGGTGAGAATCCTGCTTACAATACGATGCGTCAAGGGGGAGAAGTACCTGGATTCTCGCCATCTCCTGGAGTATTCGATTGGACGTAAGATGCTAATCAGCGTTGGTGGTTGCAGGCAGCTAAAGAAAAAGGTGCCAACATTTTGGAAGCGTTCTCAAATTCTGCTCCGTATTATATGACGGAAAGTGGAAGTACGACTGGTCATTGGGATTCGGGGAAAGACAATTTGAAGCCGGATGAGTACGATAATTTTGCTAACTATTTGACAGAAGTAGTGAAGCATTTCAAAGATGACTGGAACATTGATTTCAATTATCTATCACCAGTAAATGAACCCAATACGAATTACTGGGGTTTTGGCGGGGGACAAGAGGGCTCTCACTGGGATGTTGCTTCTCAAATGAAAATTATTAATACAACACGCGTTAAACTGGATGCAGCAAATCTACAATCTGTACAAATTGCTGCCATGGATGAATCCATCCTGGATACCTTTGTTAGCAACTGGAATTCTTATGATGAGACAACTAAAGCTAATATTGGTAAAATGAATACCCATTCCTACGGTGGGTCAAAGCGGGCCGAGATCAGAGATGTCGCCAAGGCTGATGACAAAACGTTATGGATGTCTGAAGTGGATCTAGGTCCTTCCGGAATTGCTCACGATCACGATGATTTCGAGCCGGCACTAGCATTGGCAGAAAGAATTATGACGGACATTACTTGGTTAGAACCTACAGCGTGGATTACTTGGCAAGCGATTGAAAGTGAGAAGAACATGCAGAAAAATAAGGAGAACATGAACTGGGGTCTCCTTCATGCCGATTTCGACACGCAAGAATGGTGGTACACAAAGAAGTATTACGCCATGCAGCAATTCAGTAAATTTATTCCGCAGGGTGCAAGCTTCATAGGGGATACTGACGATAACACGTTGGCCGCTTATGATCCTTCAACTAACAAAATTCATATTGTATATAGAAACCCTAGCGTGACTAGTAAAAATATCTCATATGACTTGTCACAGTTTGATGCTGTCTCCGGGGATGCAACACCGTATGTTTCTTCCGCGACAGAGAACGTCGTACAGAAAGCGAAAGTCCCTGTTCTGGATAAAATGTTGCAAGCTTCAGTTGGAGCAAAGTCCATTACAACCTTCGTAATAGATGGCGCTTCTTTTAAGAGCAACTCACTTATTCCTCAGAGCGATATGACAGCAACTGCAAGTAGTGCTCAATCTGGTGAAGAAGCAGAGAGATCATTGGATGGTGATCAATGGACGAATTGGCATACTTCATGGGACCCTAAAGCTGCGGGTCCACATTCGATTACCTATGATCTTGGTGCTGATTATAATGATGTCAACAAGCTGAGTTATTTGCCAAGACAGGATAAAGATTGGAACGGAATCATTACGAAATTTACGATTGAAGTCAGCTCGGATGGCAACGTGTTCATACCGATTGCGCAAGGAACCTGGAACAACGATAAATCTGAAAAAACCGCAACGTTCTCTTCACATGCTGCGAGATATGTAAGACTAAAGGTAAATGAAACGAATGGGTCGGGAACTCAGTATGCATCGGCTGCAGAAATAAATATCATGAGAAAGTCTAATTTCACAGTTGATACGACTTCATTCGCTAATGCAATTTCTAGAGCAGAAGACTATATCTCAGCTAATAACGCAAATGTAAATGTATCGGATTTGCAAAATTTGGTGGTTGAAGCCAAAGTTGTTCAAAAGAACACTTTAGCAACACAGGAAGAGATCACACAAATCCTTTACAAGCTGAACGTCGAATATAGCGTTTTAGGCCAAGGACTTATCCCACATAGCCAGATGACGGCAACGTCTGACAATTCCGCATCTGAGGATGGACCGGAGAAGACTATTGATGGAGATATTTGGACCAAATGGCATACTGCATATAACAACGAATATTCAACACTCCCTCATTACATTACTTATAATCTCGGCAAAGCATATAACGGTATCAATATGCTCAAATATTTGCCGCGACAAGATGTGGATTGGAATGGTGTAATCACCAAGTTCGAGGTTTCCGTCAGTAACAACGGTACAGACTTTACCAAAGTTGCAGAAGGAACGTGGGCTGCTGACAAGACGGAAAAAACAGCAACCTTTAATGCAAAGGGCGCTGAATATGTAAGATTTACTGCACTTGAATCGAGAAGCGATGCAGGAAAACAATATGCATCTGCTGCAGAGATCAATATTTTTAACAAGCAGGGATATAAAGTGGATTTCTCCAGCTTAGACAGCGCAATTCAAGCTGCAGAGAAATTCAAAACAGATTCTGAGAAAGATGAGTCTTACTTCAAGAATCTGGACGCGATCCTTAGTCAAGCTAGTACTCTACTAAATAGCGCAACAGCGACACAAGAAGAGATCGCGAAATTTGCCAGCCGTATATTAACTGAAATATCCAATATTCAAAACAGTGATCCAAATATTAAGGGAATGAGCCTTTTCTATACACCAGAAGCTTATTACGCGAATCCAGCCAATCTAATGGTGGATAACGACATTTCCACCTACTTCGAATCGAACTGGGACAAGAATGGAGTGAAGTATAAATCTGGCGATTATATCGTTGTAGATCTGGGTGAGAGCATGCGTGACGTTGGTAAGGTGCTTGTTACACCAAGACAAGACAAGGCAAACGGCCGCATCAAACAATTCAAAATCTATTACAGCGATGTGAATCTGAAGGATTTACCTGCTGACGCTGTCGGTACGCAAGCTTATTTGGATAAAAATTTCAAATTTGCAGCAAATGGCTCTTTTGATGACTATAGCACGAGTGTTCAATCCGCTACGTTCAAATCCGTTGAAGCTCGGTATATCGCGATTCAGGCTATAACTACTGGCGGTGACGGTAACACACTCAGCGCTGCAGAAATTGCAGTTAGTCAGAAACAAACAGCGACTTTTGATACTAGTAAACTACAAGCAGCAATCGATCAATTGCGTACGTTGTCAGACATTAGTCCAAAAGTGGAAGCTGCGATAGAAATGCAAATTACAATGATCGGTGATCTTAGTGATTTAAGCGAAGAAAGCATTTCGCAATACATCAAACAGATAAANNACAGAAGCTCCATTAAGAGCGGTGAAGTATGGCTGGATACGGAAGGCGTGCCGATTCAAGCACACGGCGGAGGCATTCTGTACAACGAGAAGAATAAGACATATTACTGGTACGGTGAAGACAAGACGGAAGGGTATCTTCCTACTGGAGTTCACGCATATTCGTCCAAAGATTTGTATAAATGGCAAAATGAAGGCATCGTATTGCCTGTCTTCAATAATCCTCAACTTGGAGAAGATGTAGTGCCGGCTGGAAATGACCTGCCATTATATCTGGATGAAAATTCTGAAACGTACAAGAATAGCGGGGTTCCATACGATCCGGATAGGAAAGTAGAAATTAAAAGTAAAGATGAAGATTATACAGGTAATATGAAAGCGCCGAACAATACACTCAGTAAACACAATTCACCGGCTCGAATCGCTGAGCTAAATGCACTGTATGCGGATAAATCGAATGAAGAGAAGCAAAAAATGTATAAAGATTTTAACTGGGATAAAGTTGTCGAGCGTCCTAAAGTTGTGTACAACAAAAAGAACAACAACTATGTGATGTGGTGGCATCAGGACGGACCGATTGCTGGCGAATATTGGACAGCAGAAGGCGGTGTTGCCGTCAGTGATTCGCCGACTGGACCATTCAAATATCTCGGCTCAGCTCGATTGCCAAATAAAGGTACAGACAATGAAGGAATGCTTCGAGATATGACCTTGTATGTCGATGACGATGGTAATGAAGCGACGCATGATAAAGCCTACTTGGTTTATTCTTCCGAAGAAAATGTAACGACCGTGATCATGCTGTTGAATGATGATTACACAGGTCCAGCTCAGAATGAGAAGGGTGAAACCTTAGAAGGAACTCACTATGTGAGAGCATTTAGCTACAAGAGAGAAGCGCCAGCAATTTTCAAGCAAGACGGTGCCTATTATATGATTTCGTCCGGCTTGACCGGTTGGAACCCTAACCGGGCCGAATACCATGTCTCCACTCAAGGAATGTTTGGACCGTGGGAATTTAAAGGCGATCCTATGGTTAACGACTATGAAGGAACCACCTTTAGAAGTCAAAGCACATTTGTACTGCCTTATCGGGATGGTAATGGCGATCTCGTGCCGAACAAATTTATCTTTATGGCCGATCGTTGGTGCCCTAATAATTTGAGTGATTCCAGATATGTTTGGCTTCCGCTTGATCTCGATAACGAGAATCGCAGAGTTGCGATAAGTTGGTATGATGAGTGGAAAATTTCCCAACTCAATACCGGTACGACTATTAACTTCAACAGTAATGGAGGAAGTTCGATTTCTTCCTTGTATGGAGTTGAAGTCGGAACGAAAATTACTGCGCCGACAGAACCGACTCGGGAAGGGTTTAAGTTTGTAAATTGGTATAAAGACGAAGCACTAAGTACAGTATGGGATTTCACTGTTGATAGGGTCCCAACAAATGATATTACTCTCTATGCGAAATGGGAACCTATTGCTGTGCCAGTAATAACGAACATCATGCCTGTTAATGTGGTTACAGTGACCGGAACTCCACCAGTACTGCCATCGGTTGTAACAGCTGTNNAAAATAAAGCAGTTGTATGGGACGTGATTGATCCTTCACAGTATGCAGAAGCAGGTACCTTTAGTGTGAGTGGAGTAGTAGATGGCACGTTGATACCAGCTGTAGCGAATGTAATCGTAAGCGATGATGTTTATAGAGCACAACTTGTAGCGCGTATCACAGATGCTCAAGCCATTCATGATTTAGCATTGGAAGGAATGGACGTCGGTCAGTATCCGATCGGATCGAAACAGAAATTATTGGATTCGATCATGGAAGCACAGCAAGTGCTTGACCATGATTCAGCTACCCAGACTGAGTTAGAACAAGCAACATTGGATATAAATTCAGCTCTTCAAGCATTCGAGGCATCAAAGAATCAACATGTAAAAGTACAATCCATCTCGATTACGAGCGCATCGTCGTCCATTGAAGTGAAGAAAGGAACTCTGCAGTTACAAGCGGAAGTCCAACCGGCTAATGCTACGAACAAAACCGTTACGTGGGCAGTCTATGAAGCAGATGGAAAAACTGTAGCGGATAAAGCAATCATCAATACAAATGGGTTGTTAACGGCTGCAAAGAACGGCGTTGTGAAAGTCGTTGCAACATCCGTTGATAACACCACAGTTTACGGAATAAAAGAGATTATGATAAGCGGTCAAAATGACAGCCCAGAGCCTACTCCAAGCCCAGGAACAAATCCAGGCAACCCAACGACATCAACGAGTCCTACACCTACACCAACGACCCCTCCTACAAAAGAAGATCCACATCGTTATGTGCCAACTGGTAAAGAACTACAAAATGAAACTGCACAGAATGGAACAACGAGCCTGACCATTAACATTGATAAGGACGCTTTAGCAAAGAAGTTAGAAGCACTTAACCAAGCAACAGGAAGTCCTAATCTTGGCATCGAGATTCCGGGAATGANNGCAGTCAATCTGGCACTGGATGTCTTGTACAACAGTATGAAAGCGAATAAGGACACAATCATAACAATAAGTAGCCATTTAGGCAGTTATGAACTACCGCTTTCCAATTTGAATCGTGAAGAACTTGAGAAAGCAGCTAAAGTTGCGGGCGCAACCTTAATCATTCGAATGGATAATGTGACTTCACAGCAGGAGCAGAAGTTTGAACGATCCATAGTAGAAAAAGGAATGAAGCGAGTAAGCGACATCATCGCGTACAAAGTCATTCTTAAATCGAATGATAAAGAGGAAGAGCTTCAACGTTCGGAAATCCGTTTATGACAAGTGTCATAAATATGGATGGCATTATTCAAGATCCATCGACTGCGACCGCTGTTATATTCGATCCGGTTACAGGACAAATGCGTTTCGTGCCATCGGTGTTTAATCTGAAGAACGGCAAGACTGAAGTCTCGATCTTCGGACATGCAAATGGTCTATACACCATCGTTCAGAACAAGAAAACATTCGATGATATGATTGGACATTGGGCGCAAAAGGATGTTGAGACGTTGGCTTCCAAACTGATCATTAACGGAATGACGGATCGGACGTTTGCGCCAGCTAGCCAAGTCTCGCGTGCTCAATTTGCAGCACTACTGGTTAGAGGACTGGGGTTATCGACGGAGTCATTATCGAATGTATTTGCAGATGTTAGAGCCACTGCGTGGTATGCACAGGACGTGAACACAGCAGCGAAACTTGGTTTGGTTCAAGGCGTCGGTGAAGGGAAATTTAGTCCGGATTCACGGATTACGAGAGAGCAAATGGTCGTGATGATCATGAATGCTGTTCAGCTCGTTCAAGGAGATCATAGAGCAGAAACTCAAATCCGTACTCCATTTGCTGATCAGAACCAGATCTCTGATTATGCTAGCAGTGCAGTAATAGAAGCAGCAGAGAAAGGATTAATCAAAGGCAAAACAGAAACAACTTTTGCTCCGCAAGATGCAGCTACACGTGCTGAGGCTGCGATGATGATTAAACAGATTTTGCAATATTTGAAGTTGATGAATTAAGTGAAATATTAAATAGGCTCGGTTCAAACGTAAGTTTGAGCCGAGTTTTTTTTGTCTCGTTGTAAAACTCAGTCGAATAAAGGAAGCGTGAGAATGAATTCTGTACCTTCCCCTGATTTNNATTGATAAGAAAGCGTAAGTCCCAATCCTGTTCCTTTACTTTTAGTTGAAAAATAAATGCTTCCCAATCGATCCATTTGCTCGATGCTCATTCCAACCCCGTTATCTATAATTGCTATTTTTGCAAATTTCGATTGCCGCTCGATACAGATGTTTACATTCCCTGAAGGAAGGACAGCGCAAGCCTCTATCGCGTTTTTGATGAAATTAATGAATAGTTGTTTGATTTCAGTAGGATTTGCAGATACATATAGTTGATCCTCTAAATGTTGTATCTTTAAAGTAACGTTATTCATATTGGCGTACGGAGTGATGATATCTATAATCGAGTAGATCTGTTGCACAAGTTCAATTTTCTCTACCATAGAATGGTTTGGTTTAGCTATCGATAGATATTCAGAAAGAATAACTTCTGTCCGTTTAATCTCTTCAAGGCAAATATCAATATATTTCTGACTCTTTTCTTTTGTGATAGAATCATCCTTCAGTAATTTTAAAAATCCCATAACGGCTGTAAGTGGATTACGGACTTCATGGGCTAAAGAGGCTGCGACATGAGCAATCGTTTCAGATTTTTCACTTTGAAGATACCTCAGGTACAGTTCCTTATCAGAAACAGCTTTATTAAAAAGGGAAATCAAAATCCAAATTCCGAGGGAATTTTGTACTGGCATAACGAGGAGGTTGAAATTTAAATTCTGGATCGTATAATGGTATTCCGTTGCAAGCATAGTACCTATAGGAATGAGGGAAAAGCTTATCCCTGCAATGAATGTAACAAGTTTTCGGTATTCGGAACAACGCCGGTATAGGATGGATAACAAAGCAGATAAGCTAAAAGTGATGGAGAGAATAATGACCGCTGAAAATATTCCTTGTCCACCAATAAGCAGACGGTATGTTAAAAATTCTACAAGTAGAACAACTCCANNCCGAAAAACATGATCACGTAACGAATGTCAAATATGATTCCTTTTTGTACACTAGCAGGAAAGGTCATCGACATAAAAAGGCAGATCATACAGGTGATCGTGATAAATTGTTTTGAATAGTTTTCGGCTTTGTCACGATAGTAAATGGTATAAAGGACAAAAGGGGTTAGGGCAAACAGTAATTGTAACAAAATATCCTTTACATACAGCATATTAGATCTCCCACCAGTTTAAAAAAATTTTTATATACTGTTAATTCGTTGTGAATAGGAAATCCTCCTTCTGATGGCAGGTCTCATGAATTGACCCTAAATGAGTGGATACATGGCTTAATCTTTGGGCGCGATATCAGTCTGCTTTACTTCTCAAGTTAAGAGGCTGATAAACAATCAAAAGTTGTCTATCAGCCTCAAGTATCTTCATCATAACAAGATTAATCAATCTTAGATATCCCACCACTGGTCAAATTTACCTTAATATCGATCTTGTCAATACTGCCTGAATCGAGCGGTATCATTCCCTTATCTCTTAATTTGTTCCACTCCTTTGGAAGACCGCGATAAAATATGCTTGAGAGTCTATATACATCAGCATGTATTTTTAAACCTTTCATGTAAGTCTCCGTAATCTGATTATTGATTTCTTTTATCGCTCTTTGTTCAAGTTCCGTTTTATTAAGGTTCGAGCTTAACTCTGG
>DOJM01000621.1:3700-5532 GCA_003529225.1 Paenibacillus sp. | reverse complement strand
CTGAAGGATTATTTTTTGTGAAAAAAGGGAAGGTGCGTTTATACCGATTGAATGCGGATGGGAAGCAGTTTACTTCGGATATTCTGAGTGAGGGTAATGTTTTTGGTGAAATGAATGTGATTTCGTTTGGAACCAAAGATCATTACATTGAAGCCATGGAAGAGTGTCATATCTGTACAATTGATCCTGTAAGATTTGAAGAATTCGTAGCTACTCGACCTAGATTTTTGATGTCATTAATGCAAGTGTTGAGCGATCGTATAAAAAGTATGAGTCAGTTAACTCAAAACCTAGCCATCGGTAATCTTCATGATAAAATATTGTGCGTTCTTTTAAAGCTATCGGATCAATTAGGCGTTAAAAGTGAAGATGATTATTATAAAATCAATGTTCCACTGTCACATCAAGAAATCGCCAATTTGATTGGTGCGAGCAGAGAAGCGGTTACTGTGGCATTGCAAGAATTGGTGAAAGCTGAGGTGCTCCAGACAGGGTTCAGAACTATACTTATCCACCATGATAAGGTCTTGGGGAGAAATTTATAAAGATTATGAGTTGTAAATGAGATTACATCTTTATGGTTAGAAATACCCGTATCCTAGATATAAGAGAAGGTTATCCAAGCTTTTAAAATCATAGGTGAAGGGACGATTTCTATGGAGCATAGGAAGGGAGCTCGAAAAGTTAGCGATATTCCTGCTGAGGTTGTAGGACTACTGCATAAAGGACAATTACAGACTGTGAATTTAACGGAATGGCTTGCTGTGGACCATATGGTTTTGTTGGAAAATGTGCTGGACGAGCTAGGTTTTCGACAGGAATCCGAACCAATTTTACAAAGGCTTCGTGATTCAACGGAAAAGAAAATCATGAAGCTCATACCGGCTATCGCACGGGAGTGGCAACAGGTATTGGAATGCAAATCAGAAGTGGAACAATCCCGAGTATTCGCAGCTCTAACACAGCATCGTTCCGATAGTGTCCGCTGTTGGGCTGCCTATATGATCGGTCTAAATCAATCTTTAAGTCTATCGCAAAAGCTAACGGATATCCGTCCCTTTGCAGCGGATGATCATTTTGGGGTGCGTGAGATTTCATGGATGGCTTTAAGGGAATCAGTCATTGCAGAATTGGATGAATCCATTAAGTTGTTAGAGGATTGGGTTCATGATCAAGATCCGAACATAAGGAGATATGCGATCGAATTGACGCGGCCACATGGGGTATGGGCGAAGCATATTACTGCGCTCAAAGAAAACCCAGCAATAGCACTTCCATTATTAGAACCACTTAAGTCAGATCCGGCAAAGTACGTTCAGGATTCTGTAAGTAATTGGTTGAACGATGCGAGTAAAAGTAATCCAGACTGGGTGCTGCGGCTTAGCGAGAAGTGGTTAATTTCTTCGGATTCCAAGGAAACGAAGCGGATTGTAACACGGGGAACAAGGAGTATTACTGATCTGCGTTGAAAATGAAGTATCACTTTAGCCCTCTAGTAGTGCGTCACTGCAGGAGTGTGTCTGAGCATTCTCAGCTTAAGATGTTGACATTGAAGAATTATTTCACTATACTGGCTGTAATCTTATATACGATATACGTTGAAGAAGCCCAGTAGTAGCTTAGTCCCTGTTCNNCACACTAAGAGTACGAATTACACTTTGGAGTATCTCGGCTAACACCGAGCGGAATGGCGAACGATATCTCGTCATGAGTGGCATCAATGCTGTGTTTTAGCATTAGCGTTTCATTGGTGCAATCTGGGTGGTAACACGGTTATTCAATCGTCCCTATGTCTACAATAGACAAGGGGACGATTTTTTTGTTTTTAAATA
>DOJM01000621.1:2023-3589 GCA_003529225.1 Paenibacillus sp. | reverse complement strand
CAAAAGATTCCAGCTTGCAGGACATCGTCCGGTTATGCTAATTGGCGGTGCTACGGGTACGATCGGTGATCCAAGTGGACGACAATCTGAGCGTTCATTGCAGACGTTGGAGCAAATCCAAGCTAACGTAGATGCACTTACCGCACAAATGAAAAAACTGTTCGTTACTGATGGCGACAATCAAATTCGTATGGTGAACAACTACGATTGGACGCATAAAATCAATGTGATCGAATTTTTGCGTGACTATGGTAAGAACTTCAGCATCAATTCGATGCTTGCCAAAGATGTTGTAGCGAGCAGATTGGACAGCGGAATTTCCTTTACAGAATTCTCATACCAAATCCTGCAATCTCTAGATTACCTGCATCTGTACCAGCATGAAGATGTGCAGCTGCAAATTGGTNNGTCTGGATCTGATCCGCAGAAAAGAAGGACCCGAAGCAAAAGCATTCGGTCTTACGATCCCGCTTATGCTGAAAGCCGATGGAACAAAATTCGGTAAAACAGCTGGAGGAGCAATCTGGCTCGATCCAAACAAAACGACTGCGTTTGAGTTCTACCAGTTCTGGGCGAATACCGATGACCGTGATGTTGTGAAATACTTGAAGTACTTTACGTTCCTATCTAAAGAGCAAATTGATGCACTTGAAGAAAAAGTACAGACTGAACCGCATAAACGCGAAGCACAAAAAACACTTGCTGAAGAAATGACCAGATTCGTGCATGGTGAAGAATTGCTGGAACAGGCTAAACGTATTACTGCTGCTCTGTTCAGTGGAGATATCAAATCCCTAACTGCTGATGAGATCGAGCAAGGCTTCAAGGAAATGCCGACCTATGAAACTGCGCTGGAATCTAAAAATATCGTAGAGTGGTTGGTTGATCTTGGTATCGAGCCATCTAAGCGTCAAGCACGTGAAGATATCACCAAAGGAGCAATCTCCATGAATGGTGAGAAAGTTAGCGACGTAGCACTGGAAGTTACAGCTAGCGAAGCTATCGGCGGCCGGTTTATCATTATCCGTAAGGGTAAGAAAAACTACAGCTTGGTGAAATTGTCCTAATATTAAGAGCCTTCCTTATGAATAAGGGAGGTTTTTTGTTATATTTTAAGTATAGAGGCGGATCCTTTGCATATTAAGTGAAATTTGAAAGGTGAAATAGTCAAAATTATGGTAAGCTTAGGATTCGTGTGNNATGGATTAACATGATATTCTATAATTATAACAGAAAATTAGGAGTGGTAATTTGAGAAGACAAAAACCAATGACCATGGAAGAATTGATGAATGAGTTGCAAGGTCAGAAAACGTATCAAGAAGATCCTAATCATATCTCTTTCGAGAAGTTGTTTAATGAAGCGTTTATGAGTAAGTATTCCAATTGCAAGAGTTTCGATGAGTTTGTAATCAAAGGGAACTTTCAAGTAAAGACAGAAGAAGATGTTGCTGACATACCTGATGAACTTTTTGATCGTCATGTAGTAAGAGAGACGAAGTTTGCGGATTGGAAATCCATGTTGGAAACAGCGAATAAGGAATACGTCCGTATTTCATGAAACAAC
>DOJM01000621.1:0-1965 GCA_003529225.1 Paenibacillus sp. | reverse complement strand
CTGGTTATTTAGTTTTGCTTGAATCCGAATTATTGCCATCGTTGTACATATGAGATCTTCCAGATAGAATTTTTCACACTTTAGCGTGGAATGAAACAGATGGGCCCTTGTTAGCCGAAGAAATTCAGGTATTTAACCTGTTTTTCGCTCGGCTTTTTCTTTTGACAAGAGTCAACACGACAACCTGATATTCGTTTATCTTTAGTGTTTCGTCCATACACTTTTCTTTTTTGGTCATAAGATATTTCGAAAATGAGTAAAGGAGGATTTATATGGCAGAAAAGGTGAAGGTTAGCCCGCAATTCAAAAGACTTTGTATGCAATTTGGAAAAATTCTAGGTGGTGTATCGGAAGTTGAAGAAGGTCCGGTTTGTTTTCNNTAAGGGAGACGATCCTGGGAAGAAGAACGCGCTCTCCTTTAGTGCAAATGCAAATGTTTTCGTTTGAAGCTCTTGATAAGTCAGGCCGCGCGCTTTGTTTGGGAGAAACTGCTGTACATCAAAATCAAGTGAATCGATTGATGTCGAATCTCCGTAAACGTGGGATAAAAGTGACTGCGCTTCATAATCACTGGCTAAAAGAAAACCCTCGTTTAATGTATATGCACTGGGAATCCATTGACAATCCAGTTGCGTTTGCTAGAAAAACTAAAGAATCCATTGCATTCTTGGGTTAATGAAGTGGAGCGATGAAGTTGGATTCTTAACTTATTCTGAAAGGATGATTTCTTATGGCTGAACAGGTGAAAGCAAGTCCCCGTTTTAGAAGACTATGTAACCAATTTTCAACCATTTTAGGTGCAACCGAGCATGAAATTACAAAGGGGCCGGTTTGTTTTGTCACCAGAAACAGGAAAGTAAACGCTTCAATTTTAGGAAGAGCTACCACATCTCCATTGGTCCGTTATCAACTGTTCTNNAACTGGACAGTTCAGGCCGTGCATTGTGCTTAGGGGAAACGGCTCTCTTTCAGAACCAAGTCAATCGATTGCTGTCAAACCTTCGCAGGAACGGGATCAAAGTAACAGCAGTCCATAATCACTGGTTGTTTGAGAATCCACGTCTTATGTATATTCACTGGGAGTCGATTGATAATCCCGTTGCATTTGCAAGAAAAGTAAAACGTTCGATTGCCTTTTTAGGTTAATGATGAGGAATATCTTACGAACCGGAGAGGTCTTCCCATCGTAAGCGGATAATCTGAAATTCTTATCTCCCAAATAGTGGATTTTAGTGGTAAATATACAATTCCGTAAGCATTTTCGGGGGTAACACTCCGTACTGGTTATCTCACTGAACAATCCTGAATCGTATTTTGAAGCAGCCTGGTTGATACCAACATTTTCTGCAACTCATCCTCAAAGAAACTGCACGCCCTCATGAGTTTGTCGCAACGGGCAATGGGGAGTGCAGTTTTTTGTCCAGCTATACGACTGCCTATGATGTTTTAGTATTTACATAGGAGGCAGAATTGTATGGAAAACCGTCTCAGAGGACTTGTAATCTAGCCTGTGATTATTGCTATTACAGCACAGCAGGGGGACAACCTCAACAACCGATCCGAGTAATGGATACCGATCTACTGGAGCGGTTTATCGTTCAGTACATGATAAGATCATCAGGTATAGCGACGTTCTCTTGGCAGNNAGCCGCTAATAGCCGGGCTTCCGTATTTTGAACGTGTGATTTCACACCAAGCTAAGTACGCTCTACCACATACGATGATCAGTAATGCACTGCAGACCAACGGAACGCTTATTCATGAGAAATGGGCGAAGTTTTTCAAAAGGTATAACTTTTTGGTCGGGGTTAGTCTGGATGGTCCAGAGTCTATTCATGATGCACATCGTATAACGGTTTCGGGGAAAGGCAGTTATGATCTAGACGAGTTGATGTCATTTTACCAGGAACAACAATTTCCCTATATTCAGTTTATCCCTTGCATGGATTTTGTTTCACAGAAGAT
>DOJM01000359.1 GCA_003529225.1 Paenibacillus sp. | reverse complement strand
GTGAAGTAGAAAAACATATAACGTACGGGAGCCCCAGTCAGTCAGCCGGCTAAGCGAGTAAGGAATCCACCCCATAAACGCTAGTGCAGCGGTGATTTGTAGCCCGTAAATGCCCAGACGATAAATTCCTGCGTACCATTCTTGAAGCCCAAGCTGCATGTAGGTCATACTTCCGTAAAGCCAGCCTATCGGCAACTCTGATCCCCAAGATGCAAACAGAAGGAGTTGAAGGATGGAGACTGCGGCAGCGGTAATTTTAATCCATTTTTGAAAAAAGCGAGAAAAGGACTGGAACGAAAAATGATAACCTAATACGAAGAACGGCAGGTATACAAAAGTGCGGCTAATGCTGAACCATACGCCATCAAGCCGTAGGTATCCAACGGCAATTCCAGCGGCGACAGCAAAAATGAATTGAGTGGCGGGCGCCCATTTACGCATCCCGATCATAAGTATACGCCAGAAGGCATGACTTGCCAGGAACCATAAGAGCAAATAGGGGGCGAAAAAGGAATGATGGATACCCTGTACCTGATATATGGTGGCGTCTAGCACAGAGTAGAGGCTTTGAAAAATAATGTACTGCAATCCGATTTGCATGATCAAGCGACGGCCTTGTGTACCAGTAAGGTATTTATTAGCAAAAAAGCCCGTAACCAGCACGAAGAGCGGCATATGAAAGCTGAAGATCCACATATATAAGCTATGCAAGCTGCTCATGTAGCCTATCAGTGGTTCTATGGCGTTTCCAACGAATACAGTGACAATGAGAACAAAACGTATATTTAGAAAAAAGGTCTTTCCATGCGTGTCTAGCGAGTTTTCCCCTACCATGACTTCCCCCCAAAGATGCTTGATGCTTTAATTTTAAAATACAAGATTTTCTTCAATTGAATTGTGAATTAACTCACTAGTGAAAGCGCTGTCATATGTGCCAAATGTGGCGATGTGTTGAAGGTTGTTAGAATAGTGGGTTTCTACTATAATTTTCTTATATGCAGTAACATCCGGGAGTGGAGCATGTTGAAGAAAAGAATAACTAAGCGTCGTATTGGTTTAATTGTATTAATTATTCTTGTTGTAGCCGGNNAAGGGGGCCTCGATCATATTTTATCCTGGAGCTCTGGTGAAACCAGAAGCTTACTCCCCACTTGCGAAGGGCATTGCTGCTGCGGGACATCCTTTCTACATCGCCAAAATGCCGCTTAATTTAGCAGTAACAAAGGGTGATGCCGCAGAAGAGATTATTCGTGTGCATCCAAAGCAATCTTTTGTTCTAGGTGGGCATTCGCTTGGGGGTGTCATGGCGTCACGTTATGCGATTAAGCATGTGGACCAACTGGAAGGTGTGTTTTTCCTGGCTTCTTATCCAGATGAAAAAGGTAGTCTACGAGAGACTACTTTGTCAGTATTGTCTGTAGTGGGTACAGAGGATCAGGTTATTGACAGAGACAGCTACAACAAAGGACGTTCTTATTTGCCAGATAATACGGTTTATAGTTCAATCGTCGGTGGAAATCACGCTCAGTTTGGAAGTGATGGACCACAAAAAGGAGACGGGAAAGCAACCATCTCCGAAGAAGAACAGCAAAATGACACTGTGCGAGCCATGCTGGATTGGCTTGGGAATCTCAGGTAGTCTTTGGTCTTTCCAACAAAGGGAGGATATTTATGCCAGAATTACAGATTAACGATGACTGCATTCCCTGTTCAGGAATATTATTCGACAAAGATGGTACGTTATTGGATCTATTAGCCACTTGGGGGAATTGGGCCGAGCTTGTACTGTGTGGAATGGAAAATCAGCTTGCGATTATGGGAACCGATTTTATCGTGGATCGGAGTAAAGTGCTAGGTACCCAGCATGATGCTGCAGGAAAGTTGATTGGTTATGATCCAGCAGGGCCGCTTACCATGGCTACAGAAGAAGAAAGTTATGGTGTGCTTGCGTGGCAGCTGTATGCTGCGGGTGTTCCTTGGAATGAAGCGTTGACCCGTGTAAAGAGTATAGCTAAGGACGCTATGTATGAATTACGCAAACGCCGCACGGCACAGCCTCTAGAAGGGCTTCTTCCTTTTCTGGAACAGTGCGCGGCTGCATCACTCAAGCTAGGGGTGGTTACCTCAGATGGCGCAAAGACCACTCAGGAGCATCTGGATTGGCTTGGTATTGCTCATTATTTCCATTCGGTAGTTACAAGAGACAGAGTATTAAACGGAAAACCCGCACCTGAAATGGCTGAATTAGCCTGCCGGGAGCTGGGGCTGTCTCCTGAAGTGACGATTATTATTGGTGACAGTAATGCAGATATGCAATTGGGTAAAGGTGCAGGCTTACGCCTTGCCGTTGGAATCTCAAACATGGGTGATGGAAATCACTTGATTGATGCAGATGTGATTATTTCTAGCTTTAATGAGCTAAGGATCACTTACTGATCGCATATAATGGAAAGGATGTGCTACAACACATGGATCAATTGCAGACACTTGCTTNNCAACATCGTTTTTTTCGGAGGGGCAGGTACATCAACAGAGAGCGGGATCCCGGATTTCCGCTCGGCAGCAGGATTATACCAGACTCAGCACAATTCACCTTATCCGCCTGAAGTGATGCTGAGCCGAACTTTTTTTATGTCCTCACCGGACATTATTTTTGATTTTTACCGCAGTAAAATGATTCATCCCGATGCTCGTCCGAATGGCGCACATCTGCTGCTTGCAGAATTGGAACGGCAGGGCAAGCTTAAGGCTGTTATTACGCAAAATATTGATGGCCTACACCAGCTGGCGGGTAGCCAAAAGGTACTTGAGCTGCATGGTTCGATTCATCGTAACTATTGCATGGACTGCTCACGTTATTACGGGCTGGAGCAGCTCTTAGGTATCACTGAGATCGTCCCTCGCTGCCCCGAATGTGGTGGCATTATTAAGCCGGATGTTGTGCTATATGAAGAAGAATTGGACCACTCGGTGCTGGTGAGTTCTGTCGAAGCGATAGCGGCTGCAGATATGCTTATGATTGGTGGAACCTCTCTTACGGTCCAGCCTGCGGCTAGTCTAGTCACTTATTTCCGGGGNNACCTTTTGATGATCAAGCTGATCTTCTGATTACAGATCGGATTGGGAAAGTACTCGGCAGTGTAAAGGATCTGCTTGGTTAGAAGGGATAATCTCATCGCTTGTCGGTTGCCAGATTATTATTGCGCTCAGTAGTTTATAGATAAGGTAGTACAGAAGCAGCGTGTAATGAGAGGCCGGGATAAGCAATGGTATATGTAGCAAATGAAGCACGATATGAAGACATGCGTTATAACCGTTGCGGGAACTCAGGTCTTAAGCTTCCGGCAATCTTATTAGGACTATGGCAGAATTGGATCGCATTGAGACTATTCTTCAAACGGAGAATGAAACTTGATTTAAGACGTGGGTGAAGGGATGAGATGCATCAGTGGATTTGCATCATGATGAAAACAGGGTGAAAGAGTGGACTGAAGCCAACTCGCAATCTTTAGAGTTAAATAGCTCGAAGATTGAGGCTAAATATATTTGGAACCCTGGTGGGTTTGTTAACCAGTCTTATCGCATAACAGATGGTCAAACTGTTCGTCATCTAAAACTTTCGCAAGAACAAAAAGCAGCAGGACTTAAACAGTGGGTTAAGATCAGTGAACATTTGACTTATAATTACATGGCACCACGGTTGATTAGGGAGATTTCACAAGAAATAACGCCTGGTTATTCTTATGGTTTAGTATTTGATTTTATCGAAGGAAAACCATTAAGCTCCATTTCCGAACCACTGCCAGTGATTGAGAAGGTTCTGAAGTCCCTTCATCAATTACATGCGGATACTGAGATTAGGATGGCAGTTTCAAGTGAGGCTAAGGACTACAACTATGCCGCCGCATTTACTGACGAATATATCACTCGATTTGAAGAAGATTTACAAATCATTAGAGCGGAAAAGCATTTGCTGGACTTCGTAACGGAGGACACTTTAGATTGGTTCGATACGGAAGTGGAGGCATTGCGAATAATGGTTAGTCAACACCCTTCTTTTCAGAGAAAGGCGACCGACATTGTCCACAATGATATAAATTGGCAGAATGTCTTAGTCGATGAT
>DOJM01000360.1:15905-16147 GCA_003529225.1 Paenibacillus sp. | reverse complement strand
CTTGTGTGTATTCACTAAACGATCGTACATCAGGTTCCAGAGCACGGTAAAATTATCTTTACCTCCCCACCAGAACCAATTGCCGTTCATTTCATGATAGGGTCGCCATAAGACTGGAACGCCAGCATCACGCAGTTCTCCTAGATATATAGCAATCTCGTCAAAATCGGCCATTAAGCTCTGATATTGAGAGGTTCCAGGGGTAACATAAACATTAAACTTCTCTTGACTTAGTTTCATGG
>DOJM01000360.1:12814-15772 GCA_003529225.1 Paenibacillus sp. | reverse complement strand
TGAGTTCATCCGGACTTTCCAGATAATCGTGCTGGCCCGCCATAATCCCTTTCCCGCTGAAATTAGCTAAATCATTAAGCAGTTGACTGGCTTCCTCAGAAGCTAAAGGATTAATGGGTACCGCAGGTAGTGTGATAGATGTTGTGGAAGTAGTTGTTGTAGTGGTAGCTGACGTGGTAACACTCTGAGGGGCAAGGAGGCTGCGTGCCTCACTCAACGGCAGAAAAGACAAAATAAATATTGTGAGGACAGGCACGACAGTGACAAGAAACGGGTACTTACAATAAAAGCGCAAGTTAATCCTCCTTCCAGCAGCCTCCACAGGTGCTCAAGTGATCATATTCCTGTTTCAGGACAAGCATCTTTTTTAGCCAAATGAGGACTATCGCTTAGATGAGATCTGAGAGAAACAACACGCTAGAAGGAATGGTTCCTTTCGGCTGACTTGGACTTTTCCACATCAGCTTTACTCTGGCGTCCCCCTGATTCTCGTAATATTCCACTTTGATATCATACAATTGTCCGGCCTTCAGAGTGATACTTCCTTGACGCTCTGTTACACTCTGCTCTATCCAGCTATCAATTACGGGTATCCCATCAATCCAGACACGTATTCCATCATCAGNNTTACCGCTCCAGCGTATAGAGAAATTGTCTATACCAAGAGAAGCATCCGGCGTTCCTAACTGCCAGTTAAAATCAATCACTGCATCGTTCTTAGTCAGGGCTGGTGTTCCCGATAGCCGCATGTTTTTAAAGTATTCACCCTTCAATCCATTCTTCAATGGAGGGAGTGCTTCCTGTTCGTTAGCGGGCGGGAGCATCCCCGAGTTATATTTATCCCGAGTCAGTGTAAAGCTGTTATTCATAAAGGTTTGGATCGTTTCTATGCTGTTATTTTCATATAGAAATTTTCCCCAACTCATCATAAATACCCATTTACTTTGCGACTGCAACAGTTTGGTCGGATTTGGCAAATCGCCATTCTCTCCGATAGCAATGGGTTTACCAGCAGCCAGACTAAGCAAACTGTCATAATATTGTTGCTGGTAGTCATTCTCATAGATATCTGCTGCCAAAATATCCACCTTATCCGCACCCGGATAAGTAAGGGCATAAGGATCTGACCACGCATTTGCAGCGTTCGGGCTCCAAACCCACAACAAGTTATTTAATTTATGAACGTTAGCAAAACGATCATACATAATATTCCACAGTTCGGAAAAATTGTTCTTCTTCCCCCACCAGAACCAATTGCCATTCATTTCATGGTAGGGTCTCCATAGAACGGGCACCTTTGCATCTCGTAAGCTTTTTAACGAAACTGCGACTTTATCGAGTTCAGCAATCAGACTGATATACTGCGGTGTGCCAGGGGTTACGTATTTGTCGAATTCGCTTTGGCTAAGACTTCTCTTAACGTTCGACCAATCATAAGAAGTTCCAGGCAAGTTCGCATGGAAGGTCATCGCTACAATCCCGCCGCCTCTACTCCAATTCATAGCGCTGTTCACTACGTTCTGACGCTGCCAAGCTACCGTTCCCTCAGATTGTCCGCTGATCGCACCCATCTCATACCCATGAAGAGCAGCATATTGTCCGCTTGTGGTCTTTAGCTTGTTGTTGATTTCATCCGGACTTTCCAAATAGTCATGCTGTCCTGCGAGAATCCCTTTTCCGGAAATAGAATATAGGTCATTAAGCAACTTGACGGCTTCAGGAGAAGTCTCCGGATTTACCGGATTTCCAGAGCTAGAAGCAGCGCCTGCTGCAGACGGTGCACTCCCAAATCCCAATGGAATCACCGTCAGAAACAAGACCAGAGACAGGAACGTGCTGAGAAGTCGATACGTACGGTAAGCTTTCAAAAAAATCTTCCTTTCGGTAGCTAGGCTGCCACTCTTGCGAAGGCCCTATAGCTTTGCGTCCCTACCTTTCGATAGGTTTGCCGTTTATCGTGTTTAGCTTTTATAGTCTTATACTACCATATTTATCCTCGTAAACAAGAACAAAATTGCTAGATTTACTATTATTTTATAGTTATTTCTCTGTATTTGAGTTCTCTTGTTATTTCTCGTCAGCGATCAGGAAAGCTTGGCATGTACGATCAAACGATGTGTAGGATCTACTAGTGGGTCACTCGTAATTAGGGTAAGAATTTTATCTTTGTTATTCCCGTCTAGAACAGACACATCACTAGGAAGTACAACAGAAATATCATAAACCTCGTAATTATAAGTCTGATCGCTAGTCTTTACCGTAATCGTATCCCCAATCACAACCTCATTCAATCTGTTAAACAATCTACCCGTAGTTCTAGCTCTATGTGCTGCTATTGCGGCGTTCCCTATTTCCCCTATTGGAGTTGTTTCTTTCATATGGGCCGCGGCATGCTTCATATTCGCTTTAGTAGCCCCTTCTAATACAGGCAGCTTCAGATCGATCTTATCGATCTCAATTAATGCGATGACTTTGCCACCCACTTCAATTTCCGGTTCTGGCTTTTCTGTTTCTTGCGGCTGTGCTTGTGCATCTAGAGCTGATTCCTCCGCTAGTAGCTGAGTGACCTCGGCATATCTGCTCTTCAGATCAGGTGGTGGAGTACTTTCACTGGTGCTCAGTTCAGCCGATTCTAATAGCTTATCCTGCTGCCAGTCGTTATACCATTCGTTAGCTTTTGGATAGAGCATGATAAGGATCCCAGCCAGTATGAGCACATACGAGAATTTACGCATGATTTTCACCTCCGTAGATTAATTCTGCCGAACTTTAGAATACCCATTTACGACTTCCGAAGAAGTTAATGATCACCGTCACAAACGTTACTAATACCTTAGAGATCAACACTTGAATGCCTAGTTTGTCAGTCAACAGATGCATTAGCAACAGCGATATTCCGAGCACTACGAGATTCAGTACGATAAACTTCAGCAACTGCGTCTTATCAAAACCCTCTTT
>DOJM01000360.1:1020-12764 GCA_003529225.1 Paenibacillus sp. | reverse complement strand
AGATTACGAAATCAATGAGGGTATTTACCAGACCTACAGCATTAAATTTGAGAAACTGTATGAATGCAGTCCGCAAGTTCTTATCTGACATCTTTGTAATCCTTCCGGCGATCCACTAGTTCATCGTTATGATATCCTTTAGTCTCACTGACAATATACAACGGTCTATCCTTAGACTCGTCATAAATCCGTCCAATATACTCTCCGATTACACCTAACAGCATCAGAACAATACCGTTAAAGAGCAAATTGACTCCTACAATGGAAGCCCAACCCGGAACTGTCCATGAGGTGAAAAAGATTCTTTGAAACAATACGAAGAATAAATAGAGAAAGCTGGAGAAGGAAAGAAAGAATCCTACATATGTAGCAATCTTAAGTGGCTTATGCGAAAAGGAAGTGATCCCATCCAGTGCAAAACGAATCATTTTCTTAAGAGGATACTTGGTTTCTCCTGCAAATCGTTCTTCCCGCTCATATTCCACCATCGTCTGCTTGAAGCCGACCCAGCTCACTAAACCTCTGACATACCGATTTTTTTCCTTGAGACCTCGCAAGACATCACATACCTTACNNTCATGCTGCTGAGTAATCGATAAAAAATCTTAGCCGTTACCTTTTTGAACATCGTTTCTCCACGGCGCTTCAGCCGCTTCGCATACACAACGTCATAACCCTCTTTCCACTTCTCGATCATTTGCAAAATGACCTCCGGTGGATCTTGAAGGTCAGCGTCAATAACAACAACCGCTTGACCTTCGGCATAATCCATGCCAGCTGTAATTGCTACCTGATGTCCGAAATTACGCGAGAAGTCAATTAGCTTGACGCATTCATCCCGATCACTGATCTCCCGAATCATCTGGGCCGAACGATCACGACTCCCGTCATTAACGAAGACTAGCTCATAAGTATCGCCGCATTCGTCCATTACTTTTTTCAACCGTTCATAAGTAACGCTAATTACTTGCTCCTCATTGAACATGGGTACAATTACACTATATCTGGCTTTCACCTTTATTCCTCCTAAAAGCTTTATGGAGCGTTACATCTTTCTATTCTTCATAATAACGCTGTAAGCATAAACTTATTGTTATAGATATTTCAAAAAAATCTTAGAAAACCCAAGATGGGAACCAACGCAGCATGTCCTTCACATAATCTCCACTTACCTGCATCCCTGATAGGACTGGGTAGAACGCGACAAAGAGCAACAAAGCAACAGCCACATAGACATAACTAACATAACGAGCCTCAGGATATTTACTATCTAGCAACTTCATTATATATACAATACCAAGAATCATAAAAGGCACCATAGCAAAATAATGGTAGATAAAGGTTTCCCTTGGGACAAGCATCCACGGAACATATTGTGAGAAAAAGGCGATCCAGATCATATAAAGGGTCTTATCTTTGCGTTTCAGTGTAATCCACAGCGTTGCCAGCATTGCGAAAATACCCGTCCACCAGATAAGCGGATTCCCCATAGTCACTATACTGCTGACCTGACCTTGCGGCAATCCCTCACTGCCACTGAAGAACCAGACGGGTCTCTTCATAAATGGCCATTGCCACCAGGAGGACGCAAAAGGATGTGTAGCTACAAGCTGACTGTGATAGTTGTACATGTTCTTTTGGGAATCAATCAAGCCTTTTATAGTAAAGCCCTCTGCGGATGCAGATAAACCCGGAACAAAAGATAAACTATAAATAACGACCGGTATGATTACGAAAAATGCAACACAACTAGCTAGCGTAATAATGATATTCTTCCAGAACGAATTTACGGTTTCACGACAGGTGCTCAGCAGTTCCTTGTCTTTGATCTTCCCTTCCGCGAGCAACCGTCCCGATGCTTGGTATTCTCTGTATCGCTCGAAGAGCGAGATAGCTAGCATAATGGCCAGCCCAGCTCCTCCGTACAGTACAATCCACTTGGAGGCGACACCAATTCCGAAGAATAGACCGGACCAGAACAACGGAGTTAGTGTTTTTCTTAAGGGCTGCCTGAAGAAATTCATAGTGTAATATCGCTGCATGAAATAAAACATTAACATGATGAAGAATACTCCGAATACATCGATCGTAGAGATTCTTGTTTGTGTGAAATGCATGAAATCCAGTGCGAACAATCCAGCTGCAAGTGCTGCGTATTTGCTCTTTTTAAAGAGACGTAGTGCCATTACATAAATGAGAGGCAGCATGGCAATCCCGAACAATGTTCCGATAATACGCCAGCCGAAAGGATTGACTCCGAACAGTTCCATCCCTACTGCGATCAATAGCTTGCCTAGTGGTGGATGCGTGTTCTCATAAGGCACAATCCCGTGTGTATATTCATAAGCTGTCCGTGCATGGTAGATCTCGTCAAAATANNGCCTCCCTGCCCATAGAAGGCCATTTCATTTAAAGTGAACCCTGGAGATGTAACTGTAAACTTCACGTATCTTGCTGCAACGTTTAGAGGTTGGCTTTTCCAGATGAAGACATTCCCAACATCCTCGCTTACATCCAGCGGACTACTCCAGACATCAGGGGATTCACTGAATTCGAGCTTAAACTTCCCGGTACCTACGCCACCGAAGATATTCACTCGTTCCAATTGTTTACTCTGTCCTAGATCTACATAGAAGCTTTCACCGCTGGCAGCTGGCTCCCACAAGGTCTCTGGAGATTTAGTAGAACCTAAATTATATAAAGCAATTGCCGCGTAAACGGCAGTAATGGCAAGAATACATATCCAATCTATACGCTTAAACTTCATCGCTTAAGTCTCCCTCCCTTCTGGTGCGGTCTTATTTGCTCGACGACTTTAAGGTCTTCTTCATATTTTTCTTCAGGTGTTGGTGGTGCTGGAAGAGGCTTTACTCCCCCACGAACATACACGTCGTAACCGATGTAGAGCATGTATAGCAATAATGACAGGTTAGCTATAGAAGTGACCAAAACGATTCCATCTGCACCTGGATTTACACCTGCATTCAGATGAGTTAACGTATAAGCCACATTGATATACTGCGTTAAGCTGAATCCAAGGAATAAGGTTAAAAACCTACGATCCCGACTCGCTATATAAGTGAACATACAGAGAATAACAGCAGGGAACATATAGCGTTCATGCATTTTGGTTCCAAGCACAAAGACTACTACAATGAGCGCCATACCGATAAAGTAGGATTTAGATAAATCCAAGCGATCTTTTTTGAAGGAATAAAACGTTGCTACGGCTACTGCCACTAAAATAAATATGAAGCCCCATACACGGTAAGTAATACCTAACCAAGTTAGGTCAAGGGATGACCACATCGGGTCAGTCAGTGCATATAGATTAAATGCATTCACAGAAGAATAGGGATAGGAAGATAACGTACTCTTATACAGATTAATAAGGCCAACTAAACCACCATTATTCCAGAAAAATGGTGCCGCGAGCAAGCCGAATATCCCTAATCCATACAAAGCTCCAAATCCAAGCTGCTTCCAAGCACGGTGATGATAGAAAGCAAACAACAATACCGGTGTAAATATTAACGCTTGTGGTTTGATTAAAGTTGCTAATGCAAACAAAATCGCGGATTGAACAAACTTTTTGTTCGCAGCACCCTGAATACTGAGCAACAGGAAAATCAAAAAGAACGAATCCGCTTGTCCCCAAGCCGCTGAATTAACAAGCACCGCCGGATTAAACAGAAATAATAGCGTTAAGCCAAAAGCGATCCCTGAGCCGAGTTTTTTGCGGGACATTTGATATATGAAGAAACCCAATACCAAATCAGAAATAATCGCTGGCAGTTTGAATAGCAAATTCTCTCCACCCGAACCATGCGCAAAGCCAAATATACCGCGAATAAGACTAAGCATGTACAAAATGTACAAATAACCAGGAGGATAATCAGCAAAATATCCTTCTTCATAAAACTTGCCTGGACCTAAATCAAGCATACGCTGGCCCCAAGCTATAAAGGTATTCATGTCGTTCTGATAGCCTTGAGCAGTCAGGCCAATCCAGACCCTTAGGATAAAAGCAACCCCGATGGCAATGCTCAGCCATTTGGAATAGACATTCTCAGGTTGCTTCATAAGCTTCTCACTGCGGAATACCTTGGTATAAAGCACTGCAAAAAACACACTGAAAAGCGCTGAGATCAGCAGCATCTTGGTTGGAGACACTTTATGCGGTGTATCTGTTTTTTTGTCACCAGCATCCTNNCTATCCAGCGAAATGACGTTGGCCCCTTCGGGCGCAGCGTCTAATTTTTCTACAGACAAGTCATCAAAATAAGCCTTACCTTGAATCAAGCTTGAGTAACCTCCCAAACTTGCACCTATGCCGAATTCTTTCTGCTTAGGTCCTGTCTGTCCTATGTATTCAAGATACTGCCACTCTCCTGCCGTATCCGTTACGCTGGGATACCCCCCACCGACTCCAACGGAAAGTATATTGGCGCCCATTCCTTCGCCTGCGGTACTTACTACTTTGATCCATCCAGAGATTTTATAATAGCTGTCCGGCGCTGCCTTAATCGTCTGCACCCATTTCAAGTGATTGGGTTCGATATTCTCTATGACTGCCGCTTTACTACCGGAGTGAACCTCATCCGATTGGATTGAAAGTATGCCAGCGTTGTCTCCTGAAATCCACATATCCTTAGTCCAGTTAGAAGGAGCGTCATCTCCCCCCTCCTCAAAGCCAGGATTCTGCAATAGATTCCCATCTGCATAAATGCTTGTTACAGGAAGCAAAAACAATAATAGCATCAATACAGTCATAGCGGCCGTACGTGTACTCTTGATCATCGTTCCAACCTCACCTCGTCTATGTTAATCCAGCCTTTACCGCCTTTNNAGTTTGCTCATTCTGACCGATAGATACCATTGGAAGTGTAAGCTCTTGATAGACCTCACTAACAGGTATTTCCGATTCCGCCCGCACTATCCCATTAACTCGGACGCCAACTTCTCCTTCTTCTCCCCCGGCACTAACCATTATAGCAAGCTTATATTCTCCGGGTTCTGCTATTCTGATAGATTGTGTAATCGTTTTGTCAAATCCCGGATCAAGATAGGCCAAATAACTTCCATTATAGGGATTATTGGTCGCCACACCCGTACCGGATGAGAAGCTCCAACCTGATATTCCCTCTTCAAATCCTCCATTTGTAAATTCCGAGATTCCCTCTATTACCCCAGTCTTAGCGGTCACAACAGTATAGTTGGCAAAGCGTTTAACCGAATAATTATCGCTTTCAGCAGGAATGGGATCACCATTCCACAAAATATATGCCGCTGTCTCTCCCGGAGCTATGCTTGAATGTCCAAATCTATATCTCCCAAAGGAAGACACCTGCTGAAATGCACCTCCAGGATTAGAATAATTAACGGTTGCTAAGAAGTCATGGGGATTGATCTGCTCATAAAAAAGCACATAAATATAAGGCATATTAACTTTATCAGTCACGTAAATATTCCCAGCACTCTCTTCAGAAGCATATTGTATAGCCTCACCGAAAGATTCATAGAACGCCGGTCCTATCTCTTTAGGATAATCACGGAAATAAACTGTCGTGAATAGAACAAAAAATAAGCTAAAGGTTACAGCCGACAGAATTCCTAATACTTTTACTTTCTTGCTTAACCACATAAACCCTGCAACAATCAGCAAAATGANNGTTTACGTTCGTAACAAAGGTCATCAAAACGGAAACAAACAGCCAAAGTAAAATAACGAGCAGTCCAGTCCGTTCACTACCACGGTTCCGTATTGTTGCTAACATAAATATAAGTCCTATAATTACAAAGGGTAACGCTATAGGATACGCGTATCCATAAGGTGAAATCGAATTCCAAGGTAAACCATCAGATCCGCTAATCAATATCTTCAAAAATTCCCGGAAATTGCTTAATGCTGTATGTAATAGTTGCCCTTCGAATATAGAAGTTACCTGTTCCACACGCGGCGTTGTCAATCTCGGAATTGAGAACAACGGGGTCGAAATCCCCTCTAGCGACAATCGATTGATCATAATAAATATGAAGATTGGGAGTGCCATTAATATAAACAGAGCACAGTTCCATAGAATGGTCCGAAGCTTTAGCGCTCTTGTATAGAATAGAAGAATTCCAGTACCTAAAGCAAATATCGGCACAAAAAAATAGGATGTTCCATAAGCATAGAGTGAAAGGACAAGCATAATTGTAAAGCCATAGNNTGATTTAAGTAACATATAAACGGAGAGCAGAATCAGGGTGGGAAATAAATTGGATTCCAGTGCCCATCTTGACATCATAATATGCCATGGATTAATTGCGATAAAAAACATCGCCGCAATACCAGCAGTTCTGGAAGTAAATAGCTCTTTGGAAAGAAGATAGAATACGAGCATACCCAGTAGACCCATGATTAAGCTAACAGCACGTACAGACATTAGAGTGAGTCCGAACAATAATATGAAAGGCATTGATAAGTAAGCGTAAAGGGCATTCTGCCCACTTCCCCAAGCAATGAGGTGAATAGGTAAATGAATACCATTGCGGTCTATTCCATAATGAAGTATAGCGTAAGCATCATAACCTATAGATGCCTCATCCTGATTCAAGCCACCTGGGATAGAACCAAAGTAAAAAATGCGAATCACAGCCCCCAGCAGAAACAATAAGAGAGGCCAAGGATTACTCTTAAAATAAGAAGACCAATTTCTAAATCTTGTGGACAACATTCATCACCTCTTCAACAATATAGTCTAAATATTGGATGATGGAAAGGCAGAACATACAACAAGTCAAACAGGAGAATACATAACGAAAATAAAAAAATAGCCCCCTCTGTTATGAGGGAGCCACTGAATGCACATCTGTATTCTATATATATGTTAGCCCTCGCTACCAAGAAATACATAACGGAGAACGATCAGGATCGCAAGTACCCACATCATCCAGTGAATATCGTATTTCTTCTTACCCGCAAGGTTAGCAACAGAAGCAAGGATTACATAAGTTACGATACCAAAGGAAATTCCGTTAGCAATATTATAAGTGAAAGGCATGATTACAAGTGTTAGGAACGCTGGAATCGCAACAACCATATCTTGAAAATCGATTTGACGGATCGATTGTGCCATCAGCACACCTACGACGATCAAAGCTGCGGCTGTAGCAGATCCAGGAATAAGAGCAACCACTGGAGCAAGGAACAATGCAAGCAAGAAACATACGCCAGTAGTTACAGCTGTAAGACCTGTACGTCCACCTTCAGCAACACCTGCCGCGCTTTCTACAAAAGCAGTAGTAGTCGAAGTACCCAGTGCCGCACCACCTGCTACAGCAACTGCATCGACAAACATTGCATTACCAACACGTCTATTACCTTCTTCAGGGTTATCCATAATACCAGCGCGTTGAGCCGTACCTACAAGTGTACCAAATGTATCAAACAACTCTACAAATGTGAAAGTTGCAATCGCTGAAACAATACCTGTGTGCAGGATACCATCCCAGTCAAATTGGAAGAAGTTCAATTGTGTGAAATCAGGAACCCAAGGCGTTGCCGGACTTGACAATGCGCTGAAATCAACTACGCCCATCAACATACCAGCGACAGTTGTTCCCAAGATACCGAATAAAATCGCGCCTTTAACGTTCAATACCATCAGGATAGAGATTAGAAGAAGTCCGATAATTACCAATTGGACATTGGAATTCTCTAGGCTACCCATGTGAATGATAGTTTCAAAGGAAAGGACATCTGTGAAAGTGTTAGCAGGAATGTCTTTACCGGCTTCAACACCAATCGTCATAAGTCCACTGTTCTTAAGTCCAAGGATCGTAATGAACATCCCGATACCTACTGTAATCGCATGTTTCAAGCTGTCAGGAATTGCAGTTAGTAAGATCTGCCGTACTCGAGTTACAGTCAGTAAGATAAAGATCAAACCGGAAATAAATACGGCTGTCAGACCCATTTGCCAAGTGAATGGATGCTCTGATGTGGCGGAAGATAGAATTACGGAAGCAAAATATGCGTTAAGTCCCATACCAGGTGCCAATGCCACTGGAAAGTTTATGAACACGCCCATTGCGATGGTGAAAATACCTGCTGCCAGCGCCGTCGCTAGAAATACAGAGTACCAGCCCATATCAATACGGCCAAATGCCGTTAAAGTACTCGGATTAACCGACAAGATGTAAGCCATTGCCATGAACGTGGTCAAGCCCGCCATGATTTCTGTACGAACTGTAGTGCCGTTCTCTTTCAACTTGAAAAACCGATTCAAATTGTTCTCCCCCTAAGGTATGTTGTGTCTGACAACAACAAAAAGCCGGTATCTGTTAGACACCGGCTCGAAAAAAAGAGTAGCACCCAGGACCATAGCCCTAAATCCAGGACAATGCGGGTTGCTCTGCTCTTCTTAATCGTAGCCAGGTCATTACGGTGACCTCGTAGAAACTTCCAGGCCAATTCCCGGAAATATACGAAAGAATTATGTTGTTGTGCTCTATCATTTTAGGTGGATAGCACGTGAGTTGTCAATGATAAAAAACNNGTTCGTAAATAATGCATTTCCATGCTTTTATCTATCTTCAAACTCATTCTATCAATGCAGCTTATTAACTATCCAACCACTTTATATATGGGTATATTTTACTATATTTCTAATTATTTATTTCTGGTGCACTGATAACTATACCAGGAGTTGGCTAAATGCCCTATCGCTAAACAAACTACTGCAATACTCAGCCAAATGGATTTGCCCCAAATCGCTGCCAATCCGAATGCACATACTGGGAGGACTGCCATCGGAATTGGAATAAACCCTAATGGATCCCATAACAATTTAAATTGCCTTCCCTTAACGATATATCGAATCCAAAGGCCATAATAAATAGCAATAAACAAGATAATAAAGACAGCAATTACGCCAAACTCTGCCTGTTGAAAGCTATCCTGTGAGATCGCAAGAATACCTATACAACCCAATTGCCCTGCTCTCTCCAGGAGGGTATAGATTGGTCCTGCATCTCGCACACCCGAAGGTACATTTTCAGGTGGAAACTTAATCATTAGCAAACTTGGGGCAAGGAGGATGAATGCCATTAGTGTGCCGAGAAGAGAAAATCCCATGTTAATTTCCCCCTATGATAGATTTTTTCCATTTTATCACATTCATATTGAGCAGCTATATAGCGTCTATCACAGCCCTATCAAGCAAAAACATTAGAGTCTATATTGTCACAGATCTTACAATAGACTTTTGGCAAAAGTCCTGTATTNNATATTATAGCAAGATTTATGCTTTAAAAAATGGGGTTGGAACAGGAATTTGAAGAATTGAGCCAAAAAAGTCGAAAATCCTAAATACGGGATTTTCGACTTTTTTTCAGACTAGCCCTTAGTAATATTTAGTTTTATATTCGAGAACTGTTGTGGGATGTAAAATTTATTATACATTAACGGATAATCTGGCTCTGCTTTGTCGAAAATGGTTTCTAGTAGTAAAAAGCACTCGTTCTGCCCCATTAATTTATCTTTCCGATCAGCTAAGTTAACGGTATGCGTATATTTTATTTCAATATTCCCATGGTTAGCATCTGCATAGGCCTTGTCCTCTAGAAAGTCCAGCATTCTCTCTTTATTATCAAGATCCAAAGATAACCTCTCTACTGTTTGCATGGACATGAAAGTAAAAGCGTAAGCATGTAGCTCGCCTCCCTTTCTATACAAACGCTCCAAAGCTACAACTGTAGCTGAATCTCTTCTTAATACTTGTTTGGTATGTTCCGTTTGCGGGTCCAGCCGATAATGTAGATCTACTTGGTCAAATGTGCTTATATGACATTTATGCATGGGGTTGCTCAGTTTCTCTAATTGAATATCCTCTTGTTTATAAGAAGATTCAAGTACAAAGTTTCCCTTACCACGTACATTTCTTACTNNAACGCTTGCCGTAAAGTTGCGCGACTAACCCCGAGTTTTTTGGCTAAATCCGGTTCTGAAGGAAGCTGACTGCCTATGAGGTATTCTCCTTTGTTAATCTGAAGAAGAAGCTCATCATATACATTGATATAAAGCGGCCGTTTCAATTTATCTAGTTTATGTTCATTCATCTGATGTCCTTTTCTCCCCATTATGACACATCATTTTTCAAGCGACAAGGAATGTCAACCTTTGCTTCAATCACACCGTAAAAACCTCCAAAAAGAAGCTTTGGAGGTTTTTACGTGATATCAATTATTTAAGAAATTGCAGGAAAGACTCTCCATTGTCTGGCATATCAACATCAAAGTTATCTGCTATAGTTGCACCAATGTCAGCAAAGGTATCATGCTGAGGTAGTGCACCACTGTCTCTTAATTGTTTGGAATAGACTAGAACAGGAATAAACTCACGCGTATGGTCTGTACCGGGGAAGGTTGGATCATTTCCATGGTCAGCCGTAATCATTAACAAATCATCTTCTCGGATGGAATCGAATACCTCATCTAATCGTTTATCGAATTCCTCTAATGCTCTTCCATAGCCTTCCGGATCACGACGATGACCGTATAAAGCATCAAAATCAACTAAGTTCAAAAAGCTCATTCCAGTGAAATCTTTCTTAATTACATCAAGCAGTTTATCCATNNCTGTAACGCCTTCACCATCGAAAATATCATTGATTTTACCAATGGCGATGACATCATAACCTCCGTCTTGCAAGCTATTCATAACGGTTTTATGAAATGGTTTTAAGGCATAGTCATGACGATTGGAGGTTCTCGTAAATTTCCCAGGTTGCCCTACATAAGGTCTGGCAATAATACGACCAATTAAATAGGCAGGGTCTTTGGTGATTTCCCGAACCTTTTCACAAATATCATATAACTCTTCCAATGGGATGATTTCTTCATGAGCTGCAATTTGCAGAACCGGGTCAGCAGAGGTATAAACGATCAGATCCCCTGTTTTCATTTGATGCTCGCCATATTCATCAAGAATAGCTGTTCCGCTTGCAGGCTTATTCGCTACTACTTTTCGTCCAGTTATGTCCTCGATCTGTTTAATCAGTTCATCAGGGAATCCATTTGGATACACATTAAAGGGTTGATCAATATTTAAACCCATGATCTCCCAATGACCTGTCATTGTATCTTTCCCGACTGATTTTTCCTGTAATTTAGTATAATAAGCAAGTGGTTTTTCAGCTTTCGGAACACCCAAAATTTCTTCAATATTGGACAGACCCAATTTGGCTAGGTTGGGCAGATTTAATCCATTCATATGTTCTGCAATGTGTAATAGGGTATGGGAGCCAACATCGTTAAATTGATCCGCGTCTTTTCCTTCTCCAATGCCTACTGAATCCATGACGATCAAATGTACACGTTTAAATTTCTTCATTCTACTTTCATCCCTTATCTAGTAATTAAAATAATATAACAGGAACAACTTTACTTACTATCGTTTACATTAGTTTCACATAGAAGGAAAGCATTTACGCTAACTCTAATGCGATCTCCATCATTTTAGTAAATGCAGTTTGGCGTTCCTCCGGAGTGGTCTTTGCTCCTGTAATAAGATGATCGCTCACTGTTAGAATACATAGCGCATTCACACGTGCTTGAATAGCATTCCAATAGAGGGCTACAGATTCCATTTCAACGCCCAAAATCCCTACATCTTGCCACTTTTTATTAGCTCCCCGGTCTGCATTATAAAATATTTCACTGGATAAAATATTACCAATATGAGCCTTTTGTCCTTGATC